>JBCCDL010000221.1:0-8260 GCA_039030815.1 Cyanobacteria bacterium P01_A01_bin.83
ATTACCGTTGGTGTCTGGTAGTCGGAACGTGAGCAACATAGGCTTAGGAAGGTTAACTTATATGGAAAATATCGATCCAGCTGTCATTCCAGAATACAGCCTTGATAGAGATTGTCAAACGCTATCACAGCATGTACTTCAGCAATTTTCTGATTTCAGCTCTCAGTCTCAAGACGTGAGTGCGATTATGAATCGGATTGCGCTAGCGGCAAAGCTAGTTAGTCGACGTCTCAGTAGAGCAGGCTTAATGGCGGGAGCATTAGGTTTCACAGGAGAAACTAATGTTCAAGGAGAGTCAGTAAAAAAAATGGACATCTATGCCAATGATGTCTTTATCTCTGTTTTTAAACAAAGTGGACTGGTTTGTCGTCTGGCATCAGAAGAGATGGATAAGCCTTACTACATTCCCGAAAACTGTCCAGTTGGTCGTTACACTCTCCTTTATGATCCCATAGATGGCTCATCCAACGTAGATATTAACATGAACGTTGGCTCGATCTTTTCCCTGCGGCAACAGGAAGGTAACGATGAGGATGGACAAGCTCAAGATTTATTGCGAGATGGCGATCGCCAAATCGGTGCAGGCTATGTGTTATATGGACCCTCTACCGTGCTGGTCTACACTTTGGGCAAGGGAGTCCATTCCTTTATTCTCGACCCCAGTTTAGGGGAATTTATTCTAGCTGAAGAGAACATTACAATTCCCAAGCATGGTCCGGTCTACAGTACCAACGAAGGTAACTACTGGCAATGGGATGAATCGATCAGGGAATATATCCGCTATGTCCACCGTCACGAAGGTTATACCGCTCGCTACAGTGGGGCATTAGTAGGTGATTTTCATCGCATTCTATTGCAGGGTGGTGTATTTCTTTACCCAGGGACAGAAGGTAAACCAGAAGGAAAATTAAGGCTGTTATATGAATCAGCTCCTTTAGCATTTTTGGCAGAACAGGCTGGAGGTAAAGCCAGCAATGGCACTGAAAGGATTTTGAGCTTGGTGCCCCACGAATTACATCAGCGTACTCCGTTGGTGATTGGTAGCACTGAAGATGTGCAGCTAGTAGAATCTTTTATCCAAGATCGGGCGCGTCGGGACTCAGAAGAAAAAGCCCTAGTTTGAGTCCAGAATTACACGTAAACTTTGCAATCTCAAAAAGACCAATTATGACTACCTCAAATCCAATTTTAGCCATTGAAAATCAGTACGGTCAGAGTATCTGGATGGATAATCTCAGCCGCGATCTGATTGAATCAGGAGAATTAAAGCAATCTATTGCCGACAAGGGTATTAGAGGAATTACCTCCAACCCAGCAATTTTTGAAAAAGCGATCGCTGGTAACAAAATCTACGATCAGGCTATTGAAGCAGGGATCAAAGCTGATAAATCGGTATCCGAGATTTACGAAGATTTGGTGTTTACTGATATTCGCAATGCCTGTGATATCTTTATGCCGATCTACGAAGAAACTGATGGTTTAGATGGCTATGTAAGTATTGAAGTTCCCCCAGATTTAGCCAAAGATACCGACAGCACCATTAAAGAAGCCCGTCGTTACTATCAAGCTATTGATCGTCCCAACTTGATGATCAAAATCCCTGGAACTCCTGAAGGTTTACCCGCAGTAGAACAGGCAATTTCTGAGGGGATGAGCGTTAACGTTACCTTACTGTTTTCTGTCCAAAGCTATGTAGACACCGCCTGGGCATACATCAAAGGTTTAGAAAAACGTGCTGCTGCTGGGGAAGACATTAGTAACATTGCTTCAGTTGCTAGTTTCTTCCTCAGTCGGATCGATGTCAAAATTGACGATCGCATCGATAGCAAGCTAGAGTCAGCCACAGGAGATGACAAAGCCAAATTAGAAGCTATTAAAGGTAAAGTGGCGATCGCCAATGCCAAAGTTGCTTATCAAAAATATAAAGAAATCTTTAGTGGCGATCGCTGGAATGCCTTAGTTGAAAAGGGTGCTAAAGTTCAAAGACTACTTTGGGCAAGTACTGGGACTAAAAATCCTGAGTACAGCGATGTAATGTATGTTGATGAGTTGGTAGGGCTAGATACAGTCAACACCTTGCCACCTGATACTATCGATGCTTGCGTCGATCACTGTGACCCAGGTAATCGTATCGAAAGCGATTTGGATGCTGCATATAAAGTTATTGAGGGTTTAAAAGATGATGCCGTTGCTATCGACCTCGATACCGTCATGGATGAGCTTCTAGAAGAGGGGATTGATAAATTTATCAAACCTTTTGAATCATTGATGTCTTCGTTGGAGTCAAAAGTTGACCAGCTAGCAGCAGTCTAAAGTTAAGGGATGAGGGATGAAGGATGAGGGATGAGGAATCATAGCAGATCTAATTGTTGTTCCTTGTTCCTTGCTCCTTGCTCCTTGTTCCTTACCCTAAATGCTACTAGTAACTAAAAAAAAAAGCTAATAAATATCATATGGTTGCAATATTAGAAAATCCCTTACGAGTAGGGCTACAGCAAGAACGTACCGCCGATCCCGCGATTCTTGTTATTTTTGGCGCTTCAGGTGATTTGACTCAAAGAAAACTCATTCCTGCTATTTATCAGATTAAGCGAGAGCGTCGTCTGCCTCCAGAGATGACTGTTGTAGGAGTAGCCAGAAGAGACTGGAGTCATGATTATTTTCGGCAACACCTCAAGGAAGGTGTGGAAGAATTTGGTAATGGGGTCGGTAATGAAGAATTGTGGAATGACTTTGCCGAAGGCATTTTCTACTGTTCTGGCAATATGGACGAAGCAGCTAGCTATGAAAAACTGAAGAATTTCTTAGCGGAATTGGATGAAAAACGAGGAACCAGAGGGAATCGCATCTTTTATCTATCAGTATCACCCAATTTCTTCAAACCTGCTTTAAAAGAGCTTGGTGCAGCAGGTATGCTGGATGATGCAGTTAAAAATCGCATTGTAATTGAAAAACCTTTTGGTAAAGATTTGAGTTCAGCCAAGTCTCTTAATCGTGCTGTCCAAAGAGTTTGCAAAGAAGAGCAAGTATACCGTATCGATCACTACCTGGGGAAAGAAACGGTTCAAAACATCTTGGTCTTCCGTTTTGGTAATGCCATCTTTGAACCCTTGTGGAATCGCCAATTTGTCGATCACGTCCAGATCACTGTGGCAGAAACCGTCGGGGTAGAAGAAAGAGCAGGATATTATGAGACTTCTGGTGCTTTGCGGGATATGCTGCAAAATCATCTGATGCAGCTAT
The DNA here is from genome assembly GCA_039030815.1 of Cyanobacteria bacterium P01_A01_bin.83. Classification (GTDB taxonomy): domain Bacteria; phylum Cyanobacteriota; class Cyanobacteriia; order Cyanobacteriales; family Xenococcaceae; genus Waterburya. The sequence continues at coordinate 3,244 of JBCCDL010000221.1, forward strand.
TTGCCATTACTGCCATGGAGCCACCTAATGCTTTAGATGCAGACAGTATTCGTGATGAAAAAACCAAAGTATTGCAGGCGACTCATGTTGCTAATGCTAATAACCTCGAACAGTCAGCAATTCGAGCGCAATATTCTGAAGGTTGGATGAAAGGTAAACCTGTTAAAGGTTATCGCCAAGAACAAGGAGTTGAACCAGGATCAACTACCCCTACCTTTGTGGCTTTAAAGCTAGAAATTGATAATTGGCGTTGGAAAGGAGTACCTTTTTATCTCCGCACTGGTAAGCGCATGCCCAAAAAGGTAACGGAAATTTCGATTCATTTTCGCGAAGTTCCCTTATTAATTTTCCAGTCTGCGGCACAGCAAACTAGTCCCAACGTATTAACAATGCGGATCCAACCCAACGAAGGGATCTCCCTCAAGTTTGAAGCAAAAACCCCTGGCCCAGATCTGAGAACTAGAACAGTCAACATGGATTTCAGCTATGGTTCCTCCTTTGGCATGGCTACCGCAGATGCCTATCATCGTTTGTTGCTTGACTGTATGTTAGGAGATCAAACTCTCTTTACTCGTGCTGATGAAGTAGAGGCGGCTTGGAATATTGTCATGCCGATTATCAATTCCTGGGAATCTCCTAGTGATCCTAGTTTAATGCCTCAATATGAAGCAGGAACCTGGCAACCTACTGAAGCCGAATTGATGCTTAACCGAGATCAGCGTCGTTGGCGCAGACTTTAAAAAAGGGATAAGGGATGAGGGATCAGGAATAAGGATTAAAAGCGAAATAATTAAGTAATTTTTGTATGCTTATTGATCAATGAACAATTTCTCCTCCCCAAATCTGATAAATGTTAAATGTTGAATGTTAAATGATTATGGCTTCACCAATAGTATCTTTACAGGCACCCAAAGACGTATCCATAGACGAAATTGAAGCGGAATTACGGGCGCTTTGGCAGAATCAAGGTTCAGATGAAGATAGTGCAGCAGTTACTAGGGCTGCAACTTTTAGTTTGATTGTTTATGATCCAGACGGTACTCAGCAGTTGCTGGCATCTTTAGGATTTTATACTGGTCCGATTGACGGTATTGCAGGACCTAGAATCGAAGCGGCAATCAAAGCGGCGCAAAAAGAATACGGAATGGAACCTACAGGTAAATCGGATGCGGCATTGCTTGATAAGCTCCAAACAGAGTTTGCCCAAGCCAAAGCTAAAGATAAATTAACGTCCGAAAACAAGACCGCAGCTATTAGCTATACTCCTGATTCAGAAGGGAATACAGCAGATGCGATCGCCGCCTCTAATCCCTGTCGCATTGTGACTCTCTGCCCGATTCTGGGGGAAGATACGGGAGTTACGGCTCAAGTTTCGGCTTACTGTCCCATCAACAAGCAATCGCAAAATACTCTGGTGTGCTGTGAATATATTACTCTTAGTGGTACAGCCGAAGCCTTAGACCGTATTGGTGGAATTATTGCCGAATTGGCGATCGCAGATTTACCCAAGTTTGTTTGGTGGAAAGCAACACCTACTCCTGATCTGGCACTATTTAAACGTCTAGTTGCTACTAGCGATACCGTAATTTTTGATTCTAGTAGCTTTATTGAACCTGAAGCTGCCCTGCAATCCCTAGCTGAACTTCTAAAACAAGATACGGCTTTAGCTGATATTAATTGGCGTAGATTAGCGCCTTGGCAAGAACTAGCTGCGGCTGCTTTCGATCCTCCAGAAAGAAGAGGTGAGATAATGGAAGTAGATCGGGTCACCATTGATTACGAACAGGGTAATCAATCCCAGGCATTAATGTTTTTAGGTTGGTTAGCTAGTCGTCTGAAGTGGCAACCTACCAAATATAGCCTTGAGGGTGGCGACTATGATATTCGCCGAGTTGAGTTTACCGACGATAAACAGCGCAAAATTGAAGCCGAACTTGCAGGTATTCCCACTGCCGATTGGGGTGAGATTCCAGGAGATTTAGTGAGTCTACGTCTGAGTTCAACTAACCTAGATGCCGACTGCTGTACCGTACTTTGCTCTAGCACCACAGGCTGCATGCGGATGGAGGCTGGTGGCGGCGCTCAGTCTTGTTATATTGAACAGGTAACGCCTGTGTTTGATCAAAAGAGTGAAGAGTTATTGGGACAACAGCTACAGCGCTGGGGTAGAGAAATGCTTTACGAAGAGAGCATGGTAGTTGCGGCTCAAATTTTACAGTTAGAGCAGTAAGCAGTTCAAGGTTCAAATTTATTCTGACAATATTTTCTGAAAGTTTTGTCAGTTAATCTGGAAGCATGCAGTCATAAGTATGCTTCTTTTTCTTTTTAAAGTTTGTGTAAAGGCGTGACGTGCAGACGGGTTTAACCTGGTTTTGGACTTCCAGTTTAAAAGTAGGTTTTTAAAATCGGATTTAGTATCAAACGGGAGCATCCCCTGAAGGCAACTATATTTTTTTGATCGACGATAAATTAAAAGTTACATTATGTAACTTATTATGTTTCTTACACAATGGGATGCTCTCGACTCAAACAGCCATTGCCAAGCAAATCAAAAAGGCTAGGGCAGATTATATTCTAAAGATGACCTCAGTAGATCCATTTTCTTAACCCGAACTAAGATTAAATACTTACCAGGTTGTTGATTTCTGTTTGCAAATTCTCTCTGGCACTAAATTCTAACTTCTGATAGAAATAATCAGTATAGTAGATTCTGTCTTTGAGCAAAAATTGAGTTAAAATTTGTTGTCTGCCTGTTCGATAATCGCGATCGCTTAGGTGACTATATTCTTGTCTAATTGCCTGGGAATAGGCTAAATATTTATCGGGAGATGTCCCCAATATAGATAGGTCTACATCCAAAAAAATTAAGTTGTCAGTCTCTTCTAGAAAAGGTTCGTGCTTGCGGGTACTAAGGATAATTTGCTGCACTAGTCGCAGGGTATCAAAATTAACTCTTAGTTTGGATAGGATTTTTTCGGCGGCAATTGCGCTTTCCATTTCGTTATCTATAGCTTGGGGGTCGTAAATATAATCATGAAACCAAGCACATAGTTGGAGAGCGGGAAAATGAACAATTAGCCCTTGAACTTCAGTAAGAGAATCTAAAATATGCTGGAGATGGTACAGATTGTGATAGTGTCTTTTCTGATCGGAGTAAGCCTTGATTAAATTAGCAAATACTGATTCTGCTAAGTTTGGATCAGCTTGAAATTGCTCCAGTGAGTCAAACCAACTCGATCGCAGTTGGGATATAAGTGGCGTGTCTTTCCCTAAACCATTGATGGTCATTGATAATTATCCCCAAATATATAAATTTAAACACTATTAACCTCTAAATTATCAAAGTTATACATGAATTACTTTCGCTCTGCGATCGCTGATATGGAAGGCTACACCCCTGGAGAACAGCCCAAACCAGGAACGCCAATTATTAAGCTCAACACTAATGAAAATCCCTATCCTCCATCACCCCAGGCATTAACAGTACTACGTGATTTAGACAGTGAATGGTTGCGACGTTACCCTGATCCTTACTCTAGAGATTTCTGCAATGCTGTTAGTAATGCTCTGGGAGTACCTGCGGATTGGATTATTGTGACCAACGGTAGCGATGATCTGTTAAATATCTTAATTCGTTCTTGTGCTGAGGGAAAAGAACGTAAGGTTGTTTATCCGATGCCTTCCTATGTGCTTTATCGGACTCTCGCCTCCTTGCAGGCAGCCGCAGTAATAGAAATAGCTTATCCTGAAAACTATCAACTACCGATTGATCAGTTAGTAGCGGCTAACGGTGCAGTGACTTTAATTGCTACTCCTAATAGCCCTTCTGGTCATCTTGTGCCTTTAGACGATTTACGCCAGTTAGCCAGTAAGGTTTCAGGTATCTTAGCCATTGACGAAGCATATGTTGATTTTGCCGATTATTCAGCATTATCTTTAGTTGAAGAATTTGACAACGTAATTATTCTCCGCACCCTGTCTAAAGGTTATTCCCTGGCGGGTTTACGTTTAGGTTTTGGTGTTGCCAACCCCCAGTTACTGGCAAATTTATTCAAAGTAAAAGACAGCTATAACGTCGATGCCATTGCGATCTTAGTTGGCACAGCAGCCATGAAAGATCAGGAATATAAAAATGCCTGTAGTTCAAAAGTCAAGCGATCGCGCAGTAAACTAGCAGTAAACTTAAGACAAATGGGCTTTACTGTACGTGATTCCCAGGGAAACTTTTTATTGGTTACGCCACCAGATAATCAAGCCGCAGCTATCTATCAATTTTTGAAAGCACAAAATATCTTAGTGCGCTATTTCAACTCCCCAGGATTAGATGACAAGCTACGGATTACCGTTGGCACTGAGTCGCAAAATCAGAAATTACTGGAGAAGATTGAACTGTATATTAAAAGCTAAAAGCTATCCTAACCGACTAATAATCTTAACTTTAACTGACAAACAAGACCTTTTCTGCAATAAAGTTGCGAACTTCATTTAAACCTGTTCCAGTTTTGCAGTTGGTATAAGCAATCGGCTTTCCACTACGATGCTGGGGTGCTTGTTGGCGAATCAAATCTAAATTAGCACCAACGTAGGGAGCAAGATCAATTTTGTTGATCACTACTAAATCCGCCTGGACAAAACCTGGTCCATTTTTGCGGGGGATATCATCTCCTGCACCAACATCAATCACAAAAATATAGGCATCAACTAAATCGTAACTAAAGGTTGAAGCCAAATTATCACCGCCACTCTCAATAAAGATCAGATCCAAATTAGGATACAGCAACTCTAAATCCTTAACTGCCAGTAAGTTCATCGTCGGATCTTCTCGAATCGCCGTATGGGGACAGCTACCAGTTTCTACTCCGATAATTTTTTCTGGGGCTAAAAAACCTTTACTTTTTAAACGATCCGCATCTTCGGTAGTCAACAGATCATTGGTAACTACCGCTATCTCTACTCCCTTTTTAGTGAGCATAGGCACCAAACATTCCAATAAAGCCGTTTTGCCGCTACCTACAGG
>JBCCDL010000222.1:0-8244 GCA_039030815.1 Cyanobacteria bacterium P01_A01_bin.83
CGTTTATACTTTGCAGGTTCATCACTGGAATCGAGACCCAAGGGATAACCGACCAGAAAATTTGATAGCTCTGTGTAGTGCTTGTCACCTTGAGTATCATCGAGGTGGTAAATCAAATGTTTCTCCAGGACAATTGTCTTTGTGGTAGGAAATATAAAATTGGTGAATGTATCAATTATAGATTTGACCTATCAGTTATATGGAGTATACTGATTGTAAGAGTCAAACGTATTTCAAAATACAATAAAAAACCGCAGCTAGGTAACTAGAAGCGGTGGATAGTTAAGAGTTTCAAACAATACTTTTAGGTACTGCAATGGTAATATACCATACCATTGTTGGTAGTATTTTCAGGCAATATTAATTGTTTATTAATTGTGACAGCTAATTAAAATTTATTTTTTCGAGGAGTCCCCAAACTTACGAGCGTAAGGTGGGGTTTTTTATTATTTAAAGAACAGTTTCATGCTACCGCAGGAACATCTCTTTAAGATAGCCATTGCTAGCTTGCATCTGGAGTTAGATTCACGAGCGAACTCTACCGCAGCATCAAGAAATTCGGGTTCTTCAAATCGATGATGCCAAGCAACATCTAATGTTTCACTAGCTTGATGAATTAGTTCTTCTTGTATAAGAACCATGTACGCCAAATCTTGGACTGTGAATTGTTTCATTATATATGCTCCATGATACACCCATTCAGTAAGCGTTCACTCGAAGATGATCTTTTAATATGTAAAACAAAACAATATCAATAATTGATTTGTTTTCTCTTTTACCACTTACTTACTATCTTCGCTCGAAATTCGAGCGAACGCTTTGATTTTAAAAAGAATATATAGTTCTTACAAGTCTTATCAGAACATAATGATTAATCAAAATGTAATAGTTTATCTATTACTTTATTTTTTGTCATTATTATTACAATAATATAGTTTTGTAGATAAATATTTTATTTATCAAAGACAATTAACTTACCTTTAAAATGTTGATAAATAATTTCTGGTATAAGATTAAAATAAATTTAGAAGTAAAAAAAAATACTTGGTATTTGCTGATGATTAAAAATAAACTAATGTGGAGAGTTGCTGTAATCGGAACAGCTTTTATTTTATTAATCACATATTTTATTAGAATGCATTTAATATTTAAATTAGGTACGACAATACCTATATTGCCGGGTATATTACATTTTACTTATAACTCTGGAGAAGCTGTTGCTACTTTTTTTGCTTTTACTGGGCAAAATTTTAAGTATTTATATGTACTAATTAGCCTAGTAAGTCTTGCCTTAATTACTTCTATAATATTTTTCATCTCTTGGGTAATTTCTAGACAAAAAATAATGATAAAATCTTTACAGATTGGACTCGGATTATTATTAGCTGGAAGTATCAGTAATCATATTGAAAGACTTCTATTCGATAGTGTTTCTGTATATATAGATTTTCGATTACTCAATTTATCAATCATTAATATTGCAGATATTTTTATATACTTAGGATTGTTAATCTCAGCTATTTCCCTTGTGTTTTTAGTAATAAAATTTGTTGTCAAAAAAATGGCAAGATAATTTATTGAGTTGCATTTAGAAAATCTCTAGTTCTTACAACTAATCATCTTCTATATATAAAAATCTTGTTTAAGCTTTGAAAATATACTGAAAATCAAAAAGCTTACCCCTCTCCTAAAAAAATGTCATCACCTTCGGATAACGCTTCTGCCACTCTCCTCACTTAAAAATCACCGAAAAGTTCAATAACTAATAGTAAAATTTGACTTAATTATTAAAAGTATAAGTTGATTCAGATATCGCTCCCTCACATTCCCACAATCCACTCCCTACCTGCATCCATCGCTCCGGATGCAAAGTAATAAATCGTCTTTTCTCCATATATTCCACCGTCATATATGATGCGAAACTGCCAGCAACGAGCATCAGTATAAAAAACAATTAAAGTACAGTTATTTATTCCAACTACTGTATGAACAAGGGTTTTAGTCATAATAAAGTTGCTGGTAAAGGAGTAGGTTGAGGTTAAATATTACACCATTAATTATAAAATTACTCATAAATGCCGAAAGCCCAGTCACAGTTGACCAGGCTTTGAAGTTGGGGTAAGTCCCCGTGGCTAATTATAGAAGTTTTAATATTGATTTATTCTGATAGTTACTACCACGTTGGTTTGGTGGATTTCGGAAAGGGGCGAATATTTAATCAAACTTTACTCCAAAATTTACGTAAGCGCATTTTTCCGATTATAAGAACTAGCATAGTTCTATAAAAACGATTGATTTTACGTTCAAATTTGGTCATCACTTTTTGAGTCTGGTATGTAAACCATCAATTCACCAGGCTGACAGTTAAGAGCCTTGCAGTATTTTTCCAGTGTTGCTCGCTCCAGTCTTTCTGGCATAACTCGCATATTTTTGTGTTTGCTAACAGTAACGTGATGCATTTGGGTCATTTCAGCCAATTGCTTGTAATCAACTTCTCTGTCAGCCATCAATACGGCTAAACGCCACTTTATCGGCATGGGCTTTTAATTAAACTCTTGGCATATCTAACTTACAACCCTTTGAGAATGCCACATTAAGCTCTTAGACTAACACATAAGTCGTTGAGAATAATATATTAGCTTTTACTGTGTTATTATTAATCGCAACGACTAATATAATAACTGCAACGACAAAAATTTGATGACATTCTTCTTGCAAGCAGCCCTTAGCTGCTGGGAGAGCGTTTGCTGTTCCCGAAGAGAAGACTGCTCCGCGAAGCTATGCTTTGGCGTTCACCGCGCTTGTGCAACGAACGCTCCTCCTCGCTTTGGCAGATTTATCGCTTTTCAGCTCCTGTCAACCTCCTCTTCGGGAGTCAAATAAATAATCACACAATCAGCATCCTTTGACTCCCCGTAAAACCAACAAACCTTTACTACGAGCTATATCTATGACAGAAACCACAAAGCCAGATAAATATACCGAAAAAGAACGCGGTGCATCAGCACTATCAGTGATAGTAAAGCTCAATGCCGCTTACATACAAAGGGTTTGCAAGGTTGTTCTCAGGGCAACCAGCTTTTTACACCTTCGCTTTAGCTTCTCTTACTGTCACTTCTAAGTACATTTGTAGCCTTGCAACTATTATCTCCTGCGCCAGAAATATTGATTCTTCGTTGGTTGGGTTGCAGTGCAATGGTCAGGGTTGCGTAGTAACGGCAGTGCAGTTGGCTGTCATTAATCATCAAAAAATATGAACAACAAACAGTCCCGCATTTACTTTGAAATTCATTATGAATCTGAGGTGAGTGATAGAACTTGGTATCGAATTAAGCGCGTAATTCGCGAAAGCGGACTAGAAATAAACCGTGAGAATTTGCAATTAATAGCTGATTTGAAAAGGAGAAATGAATATACAAAATTATCTTTAGTGCAAGTTATTTACTGTTACCAACAAGCTAAAGAAATAGCTGCTAAACGAGTAATGATAAAAGGAGATGTGGTGTATCGGGAACTGCAAAAACTCTGCAATTACAAAGCACATCGCACTACTATTACCAGGTGGTTTCAAACAGTCCCACGAGTAGAAGGAAAATACTTTGACCGCAATAGAAATTACAAAGCAGAGGAGTTAGTTCAAGTATTTGCTGCTGCTTGTGTATATGTCCAAAAGCAATTGAATAACAAATTACATAAATCAAAACGGAGTAATTAACATAATGAAGCGCAGTTACATTGAAAATATCCGCAAAGCTGTCAAGAATACTGGAGATTACAAACCAACAGCAAAACAAATTAGAACGGCGATTTTAAAAGTATGCCCTGATGAGGAGAATGTTAATCAAAACAAGCTTCAAATTGTTGCAGAAGTGATTAATTTAATTGAATCATCTGCTCAAATAGAGGCTATACATGGTGAATCCACAACCATTTCTCATGAGGATAAAGAGGAGATTCTCTCATCCGATAGCTTGGGTGATGAAGCTATAACAGAAGAAACAACCCTCACAGTTGCTCAAAAGCACGATTTAGTAGCAGCACAAGCTTCTCAATTACAAGTTACGTTGTCTGAATCGGAAATTGTGGAAGTATCCCAAAGTTTAAATAGTCAAATAGAAAGTCGCAGCGATTTTATTGCTGAAATTAGGGGTGCAATCCGCAGTTTTATCGATACTAAGGCTAATGCTCAAAAGCAAGAGATTAATAATTTTGTGTCAGAAACAATTGATTATGCTACGAGTAAGTTTAGCGATAACGACCAACAGTTAAGGGAAGGATTGCAAGAAATCAATAACTTTTTTCGCTCCGAGGAAGCAAGGGTTAAAGAGCTATCAAAATCAATCGCTGCGGCATTCAAAGTTTAATTTATCTAGTCTCTACTTGCTACTGACTGGACTTTGCTGTTTACCCTTATTAATCCAATTTGTAGCAAGTTTTAAACCCCTCACCCCCAATCAACAGCGACAAAGATTAATTGAGCGGGGATATATCTGTGTAAACCGTTGTCAGGAAGATTAAAAATGAAATCAAAATACGTCCGCGACCATGTTTCAACTTATGGTAAATCAATCAAAAAGGCTACAGCTAAAAAGTTTGGCATCAAAAATAGCTTAATTATTCGTGCTGTAAATGGTGATGACCAGGCTTTCAAAGAAATTAGGGATAAGGGAAAACTCGGCGAACGATTGGTTTTATCAATGCCGGAGATTAGAGAAAATCTCAAAGCCTACATCGAAGGAACCACCGAATACAACACAGCCTTAGCCGATATTTATAAGTCTGGAGGTAAAGGAGCGATCGCTATCGATAAAGCAGGTAGTGATGTCACCTTAGAAAACACCCGTTACGATAACTTGATAGAGGAATACCAAACCAAGTTATTTGCTCAATTAGAAGCTGAAAATCAACGCCACGACGATTCAATGGACGTGATTGAATTACAGGCTTGGATAGATGCTCAGATGGCTGAGGTGAACGCCAAGGCTAATTTAGAGTCAATTAGCAATAAACCATTTTTAGCTCAGATGAAAGCAGATGCAGACTATGAAAACAAGAAAATAAAACATCTGTTAGAAAATGGTTCCGATAGCGATTTAAGTTTGATTCCACGCAAACATTTTTCTACTAATCCAATAGTCAAAATGTGGAATTCAATTAGGGGAATTTTCAATTAATTACAAGCCGGATAGTAATTGTCTGGAGGTATTAGAAACTCAGTGAAATCATATGTTAGAGGGATTTGAGGAAATAGAAGCGGTCAAAGAAAATTCTAATTATCCTGCTGATGTAGATACTTCATTTACACCAGACGAGCAAGAATCAATTATTGCTTATAAGCGTAAATTAAACCGTAAACTCGACAAAAATCAAAGCGTTTTAAAAGGACTTGAAATCAGTTTTTGGGGGATTACTTCCTATAGTTTGGCTAGATTTTTAATCTTAACTTCTGGTACTGGAGGAATTCCCTTAGCAGTATCAAGTATCTTAATCATCAATCAAATTACCAACCGGGAAGCTATCGAAGACCTAATTAATTGTAGAAGTGAGGATAAGAGCGACCTAATGGGCAGAATTATCAAATTCGGCTTTTCAACTGTAGTTACAGCATTCTTAATGTGGGGAGCTTTAGGAGAGTTTTTATCAATAGTTAACTCATCCAAAGACACATACAACCAATTGCAAACCGCAACTAGGGAATTTAATCAGCTTCCTTCAAACCACCAAAATGCGATTTATATTGCTTTGGGATTGTTGGGAATAGGTGGATTTTATGTACTTATTGATTCGCGCAGAAGATGAAAATATCCCATGCAGGATTATCCGTAATATCTTTAATTACAGCCCTATCTAGCTCAATGCTGTTAGGACAGTCCAAGTATCCCTATGATTTAATCGCAATCAGGTTTTGTCCGCAAACAGCCAACAATCCTCCCAGATATAACCCAGAATTTAGCCAGCAATCCCAGAGGAAGTTAGATAAAAAATATTGTAGGTACGAGCATAAATTGCTCTTTGAGATATGGGAACAACAGCAATTTTCATCATCAGCACCCATTCCCGAATCATCCCTAATTATTCGTCAAATACCTGCAACCAAGACTTTATCGGTTTGGTTTTTAGTTGCTCCAGTTGCTGCGGGATTAGCTTACTTATTTTGGGCTAAGAAAACAGAAGTAGATGAAACGCTAGCTCATTATGAGTTGGAAGGATATAAAACCCAAATCAAGCTAATTGGAGCAAATGCTCGTAATGAAAGGAATTTTAAAGCACAAACTATTAATACCAACTGGGATAAACAACTCCAGCTTGCTGGATTTATCTCTGTTGAAGCAATACAAGATAGATTAAGACGACAGCAGGAAATTCAAGATAAAACTCATGCTTCTACTTTAAAGCAATTTGATAATGCAGATTCTGAGATGGATAAGAAAATTGCAGAGAATTTCAGAGATAAACATAAAGCTGATTTTGAGTCACACAATATTTTAGGCTTGCCCTCAAACGAAGTGAAGGGCAGTAACAATATTGATACACAAAATAATAATTCTAATTCAACTAACTTAGAACTCGATGAAAAATATCATTGGCTTTATAAATTACTAAAATTACCATTTCGGGTTTTATCAGGGGAACAGGGAAGCGGTAAATCAACCCTGGAGCGGTTAATGATTCGACTGCTTAAAGATGATGGTTACCACATCATCATAATTAACCCAGAAACTAATCCTACGGTTTGGTCGGGTGTACAAGTATTAGCTGATGTTACTGCAATTAACGAATTTATCGGTAACTTTCCAGAAATGATAAGAGAGCGACAGCAGCAAGCTAGAAATTTAAAGATTGATGAGGATGATTATTTAGACTATATCAAAGATAAATCGGGGCTAGAAGGAAAAGTAGCAATATACTTGATGGAGTCTAACACCTATGAAGTCCACGGTGTTGAGCCAGATTTATGGGCTAATTTCCTCAAACAGTCTTTGACTAATATTAGGAAATGGGGATTTACTGTATGTCTCACAGCGCATTCAGGTAATCAAACTAGCATATCAAGTAAGCTGGCAGGATTTTCTAAAAATATTGATGCTGCTCCCAGAGTGGACTGTATTGCTAAAACCGGTAGCGATGGGGAAGCTGTTTCCAGTGGTAAAGCTTGGTTGAAAATGAAGGGGGTTAATGATAAAGAACCCGTGGAAGTTGAACTGTATAACTATCCTAAAAGTAAGAAATTTTGATTTAACTAAGATAAATGTACTATTTAAAAGAAGGAAGAAAGAAGAGGGCAGAGGACAGTTAGTTTCCATGTCTCCGTGCTTGGGAAGAAAGAATTAAACCCTAGAGGGGCATGCCTGTAAAAAAAAGGCTTGATAACCATTAACTAAGGCACTTAACGATTAACAATAAAAAATAGCTTTATATATACAGATATATAGCCTGCATTCCGATGAAAAAGTGGTCTGAAATTGTGAAAACTAATTATTTTATTTTTTTTTGCTCTAATAAATGCTTTATGAAGCTGTGTAGATGTACAATAGTTCAGAAATCTTCAGTATTTTCCTTGACATTTTCTTTTCCCTAACATAAGGAAGTCAGGAAATTACTTAACTGAAACAAAGATTTATATATGACAGGAGGCACAAAAAAGCAGGCAATAATTTGAGTTATTAGTTTCGCCTGCAACATATAGAAAAATATTTAATTTTAAAAAAACTTGGGAGGCGGGTTAAGTCGTCAAACAACGAAGAAGTGGATGATAGCCTCAGAAACTTAATTCCACATCTAAGTTCGAAAAAAGACGTACTTGTGCCACGCCACCGCGTGATATCTCATATCTTACTACAGTAACTTGTCAAAAGATATGAGTTAGGGGAATTTTTTTGTCAATTTTTTTGAAAGTATTTTATTTTCCGAATACCTTTGGCAAATATTTACTTACTAGCCCGGAGTTTTTGACACTAATTTACACCTCTCAAACCCTTACATATATTTAACTGTAAGCAAAGCACTCGGCGGCACAGCAACCTTCCTCCAAAGAACGCTACAAAAACCTTTGGAGAAAAATTATGAACGCAGCAGCAGTAAAATCCCGTCATCAAACCTCTAAAACCACCAACTATCAAGCACAGCAGCTAAATAAGTCCCATTTTGAGCAATCTTCAGACAAACAAAAAACTGCAACAATTCGTAACAAAAAATCAAAATCTCGCCTTAACGACAAGCACTACAGAGAATGCGTAACCAAAC
>JBCCDL010000223.1:0-8231 GCA_039030815.1 Cyanobacteria bacterium P01_A01_bin.83
AGATAAACTTCCCTTAGAAATTAGAGAATGGGATTGTGTTTGTGGTTCTCATAACTTAAGGGACTACAATGCAGCACTCAACCTCTTAGCCGTCGGACGGACGGTTTTAGCCTATGGAGATACCTCTGTCGGGGACAAAGCAAGAGCTTTGTCTAGTCAAGTATCGTCGAAGTAGGAAGCCTACCCCGTTCTACGGGGTACGGTGTGTCACCTAAGTACAACTGTTGATATCATATTTAATAATACAAAGTTAGATTTAAAATCTTTCTTAACCCTGCGCTCAAATCTAATTATAAAGACTCAACTCAGTTTTCTAAATCAGCAAAAAACTCGTTAAAGCCAACTGTTTCTTATTGGCGGTCATTCATCCGAGACTCAGCTATTTCAAGATCTTCCTTATCCTCTGTTTGTTGCAGAAGCTGTTGGAATAGCTCATAATCCTTAGCGGAAATCATATAGACAAATTCATTGCCAGAACGTTTAATAGCAATATGTTCCGAACCATAGGCTACTTATACGTCCAAACTGGAATCATACTGAGTAAAAGTTACAAAATGAAGCAGATTTATTTTTTGTAATGTTCAATTAGCTCTAAAGCAGAATGAATTTGGTAAAGTTTATTTCACATTGTAAGATTTTCTTCCTCATTTGGGAATAGTAGGTCTGTTAAGTACATTTTAATAATTCATGACAACAGCTACAGAATTTAATCTGAAACAGTTTTTGTCTAAGCAACTAGATTTCCACGGTTCTGGTTTTTTGAGGCTGAACGCAGAATTAGTCTACTGGGAAATTTATTTAGATCGGGGCAACGTCCAGTACGTTCGCGGTCCTGCTCAAACCGTAGATAGACTAAAATACCATCTTCAACATTTGGGATTGAAAGAAGTTGTAGCTGCTGTAGATAAAATAAAAATATCTGATTCTTGGTCAAAAACATCAGATCGCCAGCAATCTTTTGATGAAGGCTTTTTTAGTAAAGCTATTTCTCAGTTGATAGCTGAAGATCGCATCAATACTTCTCAGGTAGCCCAGTTGCTCGACAACATTAACAAAGAGGAAATACAGCTATGTTCTTGGCTTGATTCTACTGATTGTCATTGGTACGAAGGACACTTAATGCCTAGTTGGATTCCAAAATCGGTTCGAGAGTTGCTGTCCAAGAGCGTTAGCGAATATTTGACTGAAGCAGAAACCACTTTGAAAAAGTGGCAAAAATGCAGTCGGGCTATCAAATCGGTTCATCAACGACCCTATTTTCCACCCAATTGGGAAACTAAATCTTTACCTGTTAAAGGTTCTCTCAATCATAATACTTTGATGGAGCTTACTAAAATTCTCAGAGGTCGCACCACCATTCGTCAACTATCAACATTGCTCAAAAAAGAGGAAATTCAGGTAGCGCAAATTTTATCTCCGTATATTGATGAAAAAATTATCTATTTACATCACGCACCTACTCCTCTAAACCAATTACCCTCTATTCCCCAAAATAATTTACAGAATCTGGTTAATAACCTCCAACCGACAAAAGCTCAGAATGCTAAAACCAAAGTTTGGAAGATAGTTTGTATCGATGATAGCCCAACTATTTTAAGCGAGATCCAACGTTTTTTGGGTAAAGAAGGCTTCGCGGTGACAGCTATTGAAGATCCCGTGCAGGCTGTATCCAAAATTTTTAAGCTCGAACCCGATCTAATTTTGCTAGACATTACCATGCCCAAGATTAATGGCTACAAACTCTGTGGCTTACTAAGAAATAGTGGCAAATGTGATGATACCCCAATCATTATGGTGACAGGGAATACTGGGTTAATCGATAAAGCTAGAGCCAAATTAGCAGGAGCTACTGATTATTTTACTAAACCATTCACCAAGGAAGG
This sequence comes from Cyanobacteria bacterium P01_A01_bin.83, assembly GCA_039030815.1. Taxonomy (GTDB): domain Bacteria; phylum Cyanobacteriota; class Cyanobacteriia; order Cyanobacteriales; family Xenococcaceae; genus Waterburya. The sequence continues at coordinate 1,884 of JBCCDL010000223.1, forward strand.
TTTAAACAAGATTGTTGGTAAATATTTACCTCAATAGCCTTAATCAAGTTTAAGGTTTTTCGCGTTCGACCGAAGTATATTAATTGCCAAAATTATTATTTTTAGAATTGCCAAAATTATGAAAACGATCCTTGTTGTTGACGATACTCAATCGGAATTAGATATGATCTCGAACTATCTCTCTCAAGCTGGTTATGAGATTATCAAAGCTAATAATGGTGAAGAAGCGATCGCTATAGCTACAGCCAAAAAACCCGACGGCATTGTCACCGATTGGATGATGCCCAAAATGGGCGGTTTGGATGTGTGTCGCAAATTAAGAAAAAACCCCGAAACCGAACATATTCCCGTCGTTGCCTGTACTGCCAAAAATGGAGATGTTGATCGCATGTGGGCAAGAAAACAAGGAGTTAAAGCCTACGTGACTAAACCATGTACTTCAGAGCAATTAGTTAGTGCGGTACGAGAAGTAATCGGATAAAAAATAAATGTATACATCTAGTGCTGCCGAAAGAGTCCAGGCAGATTTACAGCAATTATTCAAAGCCAAACTTGCTTCTGGTGACGCTTATCTCAAACTGCAACTAACTTCAGATGTTTCAACTTTGTTGCCGATGGCATGGGTAGAAGAATCGAGAATTGTGGCAGCAGAAGCAATTTCTCCTTTACCCAATATGCCTTCTGCGGTAATTGGGATGACAAATTCACGCGATCGCGTATTTTGTATTTTCGATTTAGCTCAATTGCTGGGTTTGTCTGCTGGATCGAAGGCAATCCGTCAGTATCAAATTGCAGTTTTGAAAACTACTGCGGAAACTCCTATTCATGTGGGTTTATCGGTAATGGAACTCCAAGGAATTGTACGGGTTGGTAAAGAGCAAATTCAAACTGCTCATTCTGGTATTGAACCCAATTTAATTCAATTTATTGTTGGGGTCGCAACTAACTCAGAAACTCCTCTGCCAATTTTGAAATTTGAGCAAGTTCTCAAAAAACTTCAAGCAAATGGTAACTGATGCAGTTTAACTGTCGGCTATTTTATTAATTGGAAGCAAAACCTTATGAATAATCAGCAAGATTCTTCGGTAAATTTATTGCCAGAAGAGACCGAAAACTCTGTAAGTTCGAATAAATTTAGGATTAAATCCTCTTTGAGAACCAAAGCTACTTTGTTAGCGATCGCAATTGGGACAATTCCAGTGCTAGCAATTGGTACGGCTGCCTATTATTTTGCTGATAAATCGATAACCAAACAAATTATCGAGGATGAGGAAACTCTGACACTCGATTTGCAAGATAAAGTCAGTCAATTTATGAAGGAGAGATTTAATGATATTAAGGCAATGGCTGGTTTGAATATCATGACCGATCCGACAGCTACTGTTGCCCAAAAAACAGCTACTCTCGAAAGTTTCAAATCCGCATACGATGTCTATGATAGTATTGCCGTTTTTGACCTCCAAGGAGAATTAATTGCCCAAACCCAAGAAGGAAAAAAACTGGGCAATCACTTAAATCGAACCTATATCCAAGCAGCCTTAAAAGCTAATGGTGCTGTTCTGAGTCAACCAGCTATTTCTACTACCGAAGGTACTTTTAATATCTATTCTGCTTCAACGATTAAAGATCCAGCAACAGGTAAGCCGATTGGTTTGATCCGCGCTCGCTTGCCAGTTACCGCTTTAGAAAAAATTGTTGAAAACTTTAACACAGAAAACACCAACTTCTATCTAATCAATGAATCAGGAGAGGTTTTTCTAGGAGCCGAAGGGCAGTATGCTACCCAAACTATGACTTCTGGTGAACGTGCTAGCAATGATGGCAGGTTCAATTTCACAGCAATAGGTCTCGATGAGATTTTTTCTAATTTGAAATCGATTCAAAGTGCCGAAGAAGTCACCAGTACCATTGCTACTAAAACCGAAGGAAATATTCGGAAGATTTTATCATATGCACCTTATAGTCCACTTCCAGGATTACCAGACCTCAATTGGAAAGCAGTGCTGGCAAAAGAGGCAACCTATGCTTTTGCACCTCAACGACAACTCGCTATTACTCTAGCCACGGGAACCGTTATAACCATCTTATTGGTAGCGGTAGTTGCATCTATATTAGTTAATAAAGTTACAGTGCCGATTCTTGAGGCGGTAACAGCCGTAAAAAAAATTGGTCGTGGCGAACTAGATACTCGCTTGCAAGTTGCGGGGGACGATGAATTGGGTGAATTAAGCGCAAACATTAACTTGATGACCGAGCAAATTCAGAACTCTCTTCAAGAGCAACAGGCTTTGGCAGAAGAACAACGTCAGGGTAAACAAAAACTCGAAATGGCGATTTATACTCTACTCGATGAAGTTTCTGATGCTACAGAGGGGGATTTAACAGTTAGAGCTAATCTTGATTCGATGGAATTAAGTACCGTTGCCGATTTATTTAATGCCATCATAGATAACCTCCAAGAAATTGCCATTGAAGCTAAACAATCTTCGGGACAGGTAGGAGAATCTCTCAAACAAAACGAAGCAGAAATTCGCTCATTAGCAGAACAGGCGATCGCCGAAGCTAAAGAAACCCGCGATACTTTGTTGTCGGTAGAACAAATGTCTGAGTCGATTCAAGCCGTTGCCCAAAACGCCAGCCAGGTAGAGAAGATTTCTAACGATACCTATAATACGATTGTTAGTAGTACCAATAATATGGATCTGACCGTAGATAGTATCCTAGAATTGCGTTCTACTGTAGGTGACACTGCTAAAAAAATGAAGCGGTTGGGAGAATCGTCGCAAAAAATCTCGCAAGCCGTCTCTTTAATTGAAGAAATTGCTCTTAAAACTAACGTATTGGCGATCAACGCCAGTGTGGAAGCAGGTAGAGCGGGAGAATACGGACAAGGTTTTACTATTGTGGCAGAACAAGTGGGGGCGTTGGCAGAACAGTCCGCAGCAGCAACCAAAGAAATTGCTAGTATCGTGGCAGCTATTCAAGCGGAAACCCAGGAAGTTAACCAGGCGATGGAATCTGGTACGACTCAGGTGGTTGAGACTAGCCGTCTGATTGAATCTACCAAACAGGGTTTGAGTGTGGTTTTAGAAAAATCGCAGCAGATCGACCGATTAATGGAGTCGATTTCTCAAAGTACTGTATCTCAGGCAAATACTTCGCAGAATGTTACTAGCCTGATGCAGAAAATTGCCCGCTTATCGGAAAGCACTTCTCAATCTTCTGCTAAAGTAGCTCAGTCAATTGTCGAAACAGCGCAAGTGGCATCTAGGCTAGAGTCTGCTGTAGGTCAGTTTAAGGTCGCTAAGTAAACAAACTATTTATTATTGATTGTTAATTATTAACCATTAACATGGATACAGAACAACAGATTCGCCTCAATTTTTTGGACGAAGCAGAAGAATATTTCGATCTGATGGAGTCTAACCTAGTGGGATTGGCAGAAAATCCAGTCTCCGCAGATAGAGTAGATCTGATTTTACGCTCTGCTCATTCGATCAAGGGAGGAGCAGCGATGATGGGTTTTGAGATCCTAAGTCGTATTGCCCATCGCCTCGAAGATTTTTTTAAAATACTCAGATTGCGTTATGTTGCTACAGAGATTGAAACGGAGATCGAGTCGCTTTTGCTCTCCAGCGTTGATCTCTTGCGCGATCTTGCTAGCTTGCACCGTCAAGAAGTAAAAGTAGACGAATCGGAAATTGATCGCCGTTGCGAACCAATTTTAACTCGACTACGGGAACATCTGGGGGATTTAGATGCTGCGGATGAAAGTGCCTTACTGGCACAAAACGAAGACTTCGATCCTGCGGTATTAATTTTTGAGGAAGGAGTCGAAGGAGTATTAGACCGTTTTGAAACAAACATAGCAGGGCTAAAAATTGCAGAGTTAACCCAAGAATTAACCACTACCGCCGAAGAACTGATCGGTTTTGGTAATATGGTAGGCTTGGATTCATTCGTACAGCTTTGCCAATCGATCCAACAACAAGCCGACGGTATATCCGATTCAGAAATTGCGTCTTTGGCACAACAGGCTTTAAAAACCTGGAGGCGATCGCACGCTTTAGTTTTACGGGGAAGTACCGAAAAAATACCATCTTACCTAGAAGGATTTACTTCTGAAACCAATTCGCTCGATTTGCGAACTTCAGAAGAACTAAAACTTGAGTCTTTGGATTTAGGAGGCTTGCAATCTGCTTTTGAAGCAGAAACTTTAGAAGAGATCGAAACAGAATCCGTAGACTTTGATAATTTACAATCTGCCTTTGAAACAGAAACTTCAGAAGAACTAGAATCGGAGCCTATAGACTTAGGAGGCTTGCAATCTGCCTTTGAAACAGAATCTATAGACTTGGGAAGCTTGCAATCTGCTTTTACAGTAGAAACTTCAGATGATTCGCTCAATACAATCCCCATAGCAGACGATCCTCAGACAGATACTGTTTTGAGTCAAACTGCTGTCCCCGAAAAAGCCGAAAAAATGATGAGAGTTCCAGCCTCTCAACTACAAGAGTTTAACGTGCTGTTTGAACAGTTGGTTTTAAACCGCAATAGTATTAATTTGCGTCTAGAGCAGTTAGAAAATACTGTTACTCTAATGAGCCAGCGCATTGTCCAAATGGAACGTTCTAACACTAACTTAAAACAATGGTACGATCGCGCCTCGGTAGAGGGAGTTTTGGATAATACCGAACAGCTTGTTGCTGCTGCGGTATTATCCAATAATAAAAGCGATTGCTTTGATAGTTTAGAAATGGATCGCTACACTGACATTCATCTAATCTGTCAAGAACAAATCGAAACCATCGTCCAGCTACAAGAAGTAGCAACGGATATCAAACTGGGGATACAAGAAGTTCATCAATCTGCCAGAGAACTTTACTACACTACCAAGTCGATGCAGGGAAACGTCACCCGTACCCAAATGTTACCTTTTGCGGATGCGGTAAAACGCTGTCATCGATTGATTCGCGACCTCAATCTCAAGTTTGGCAAAAAGGTTAAGCTAGAAATTTTGGGTGAAAGGACGCTTTTGGATCGTTCGGCGATCGAGGTTTTGAGCGATCCTTTGATGCACTTGTTACGGAACTCTTTTGACCACGGTATCGAAGAGTCTGAAGTTAGGATCGAGCGAGGCAAACCAGAATCGGGAACAATTACCATTCAGGCAACCAACCGAGGTACATACACCGTAATTACCCTCAGCGACGACGGAGGAGGCATCAATCTTCATAAAATTCGCGATCGCCTCTGTCAAATGGGTTTTACCCCAGCCGAGACTCAGCAAATACCCGAAGCCGAATTGCTTGATTTTATCTTTGAACCTGGGTTTAGTACCGCAGCCCAAGTTACCGAACTTTCTGGTAGGGGTGTGGGGATGGACGTGGTTAAAACTAGCCTGCAAGAAATTGGGGGGAATATAAAATTAGAAACTCAACCAGGTCAAGGTACGATTTTTACCCTACGCATTCCCTTTAGTTTGTCAATTTTGAGAGTAGCAATTCTGGAACAAGGTGGTGTAATTTTTGCCGTACCTGCAAATAGTATCCGAGAATTGATCGCCACGCCTCCAGATGCTATTTTGTGTCCCAATAATCCTGACAAGATTGACTGGAATCATCAACAGATACCTTTAATTGAGATCGATAAGATCTTTGTCTATCGTCATGCCCATCATTCTATCGCTCTAACTGGTAATCCGACTATTAACCAAACTATGACCTTGGTGGTTGAAGATGAAACAGCTTTTGCTGCACTCAAAATTGATCGTTTTTGGGACGAACAAGAATCAACCACTAGAGCTATAGAAAGTCCGATTCCGCTACCGCCTGGGGTAGTTAGTTCGGTAATTTTGGGAGATGGTAAAGTGATTCCCCTGATCGATCCTTTAGCATTAATTAACGCAGATAGCGATCGCCAGCAATTTGATTTGGATTCGCCAGAGGCGATCAACAACAATTTAACAACCGTCAAAACGATTTTAATTGTCGATGATTCGATTAATATTCGTCGTTATTTGAGTCTGACTCTAGAAAAGGCAGGATACAAAGTAGAGCAGGCGAAGGACGGACGGGAAGCGGTAGACAAACTACTTGGAGGGTTAGATGTTCAGGCGGTAATTTGTGACGTGGAAATGCCTAGACTTGATGGCTATGGTGTCTTAGAAGAAATTAAAGAAAAAGTAGAATTCGCCACTCTCCCTATCGCCATGTTGACCTCTCGTAGTAATGATAAACATCGCCAACTGGCAATGAATTTAGGAGCTTCTGCTTATTTTGCTAAACCTTATAATGAAACAGAATTGCTAAATACTCTTGGTAGTTTACTTCCATAGCTAACTATCAT
>JBCCDL010000224.1:0-8212 GCA_039030815.1 Cyanobacteria bacterium P01_A01_bin.83
AAGTTGTTTTAATTTTTTCATCTTGGTATGCGCGATCATATCTCTATTTATTCTTAACGCTTATATAGTGTTTTAAAAAGCAATAATACACTACATATAGTAGTTGACTAATAAGCAAGTTGCTTAACTTGTCACGATTGGGTAATAGGTAATAAAAAAAGTCTGGCGTTGCAGTTTTGTTTATTTCAACAAATTATCCGTACTTGATATAATACTAAATCCTGTTGGAATACATCATTTATATTAGGGAAAGGGGTAAAGGTTAAGGGGAACAGGGAAATAAATTGATTCTTAGCCCAGCTTATTAAGTATATTTATACTGGTGCAAGATGTGAGTTCAAGTTGTTTATAGTTGATTTAATAAAGTAGTGAAAGTGGACATTGATAGAGTAATCAGTTATTCAGCTTAAAATCCATATGACATCTAACTTATTACTCATTACTCATTACTTATTAACTTATTACTTCCACGCAGCGGAACTAGTACTTTAGCTTGAACTGTTTAAGCTTTTTACTATTGAAAAACATCAGTGGTCTCAGTAGTAACTTAAACAGAATTAATGCTGATTGAAATTCATTAGGGGTTTTGCGTATTTGCCAGTTACCAGGGCGGCAATATAACATCTCAACTAGTTCTCGATGCTGCTCGATGGTTAGATCTTGAAACTTGATAATTGCTTTTAAGTTATCGTTGCCCAGATGACTACGAGTGACTTTGCCCGATAAAATTAATACTTCAGGAATTAATTCCACCATCACCTCAGTTGCTAAAGAAACTGATGAGTCTAAAAGAATCTCAACACCTTCTTCGGAAAGCTTTTGGGTTACACCATGTTCAACTTGGTCATCGCCGTAGAGATTAATTTCTTTTTTAAGGTCGTACCATTCGTAAAAACTGGGTTTTGGCAGATCTAGCAAAGTCATCATGGATATGCTAACGGTGAGGAAATTGTAGCCACTCCAATACAAGCCTAAATTTAAACCTGTCTGACTAATATTCAACAAACAGATAGCAAGAGTAAAGCAGGTAGCACCCCAGAGGATGGTCATCGGTAAGGCTAGCGACCAGTTATAGTTAAATTTGTCTCGGGATAAACCTTTGGGGGTTACTTTAAATCCCTTACCGAAAGGACTAAGCATAACTTTAATTATGGTAAGGGAAACTGGTATTGCCTGGATTAGGGAATAGATATCAGAAAGCAGAAAAGATCGAGATCGCTTGTTGAGCCAGGAAAAGATAGTTAGCAGCAGGACGTAATGGGGTAGGAAGATATAGAAAATTTCCCCAGAATTGGTTAAAACAGGCGTCAAACCCGCACATACACTAATAATTGGAGCAAATAGGAAGAATACGCGAGGAAAGCAGGTAAACCAGTGTAATAAGCCTTCTAGGTGTCCCAATCTTTGCCAGAAGTTGAGACCTGAAATGGTTAGCGGATTGGATCTGATAAAAAAGGCTTGGAGAGTTCCTCTAACCCAACGTAACCTTTGGTCGATGTGTGCGCCAATACTTTCGGCAGCTAATCCCGCACTTAGCTTTTCGTCAATGTAGGCTAGTTCATAACCTTGAGCAGATAATCTAATCCCAGTAAAATAATCTTCACTCACAGAGTCAGTGGCAAAATAACCAATTTGCTCTAATGCCGAACGTCTGACGACAAAAGATGTTCCTGCACAAACTACGCTACCTGCACCGTCTTTAATTGGTTGTAGATAACGGTAGAACACTTCTTCTTCAGAAGTCAAAACTCTTTCCAAACCAAGATTGCGAGCGATAGGGTCGGGATTATAAAAACTTTGAGGAGTTTGTACCAATGCCATTTTTGACTTCTGGAAAAAACCGACGGTACGTTCTAAAAAATTAGCGGTGGGTACAAAGTCGGCATCAAAAACTACTACCAATTCGCCACTGGTTTGTTTCAGGGCGTTATTTAAATTTCCCGCCTTAGCATGAGCATTATTTGGTCGCGTAATATAATGACAGCCTAATTCTTGAGCGAGATTTTTAATGCTTTGTCTTCTAGTATCGTCTAAGACATAGATCTGTTTTTGTTCATAGTTGATTGCCTGACAACCCATAATAGTTCTCTTGACGATAAAGTCTGGCTCATTATAGGTGGGGATTAAGATATCTACTGTTGGCTGATAGCGTTTTTCTTGTACAGCAACACTATATTTATCTGCCTCACTAACTCGATTCTTGATTGTAAATAGCAGCAGCATTTGACAAGCACCACCAAACATTGCCAGTAACTCCATCGCAAACAAGGAGATGCTAAAAATTCCTTCAACAGGAGTCGATAAGTTGAGGGTAGAAAGAACACGCCAGAGAAAATAGCGGACAAATAAAGCCAAAAAGATACTTCCAACCAAACGTCTAGACCAGACTTTAGGTTCGGGAGACGCTTTCATCATGATCAAGGCTGCTACAAACAAAACTGCCGTCGGTATCAACAGATAAGTATCATTGTTTAACTGTGGCGGTAATAACCACTGAGGAGGGTTAGATTGCACCAAATGAAGTTGGACAAATAGTTCCGTAACGTGACTATTACCCAACAGCCAAGAAATAGCGATCGCGCCAAAAAAACCTATAACTGATAAAATCAGTAGAGTAGGAGCATGGATAGCTGAGGGGTGACTCAATTTTTGAGTACTGTAGACTCTTCCTTTGGTTACTGATGCTGGCTTAATAGTTTGCATTATTAATTAGAGCTGTTATACCTATCCAAATCCGAGTAGAGCCAGCTTAACAAAAGGTATGTAAATTTCTCGTTAACATAAAGTCTTAGTATTGCTGTGATCTGGTAGCAATCTCGGTTTATAAGCCAGAAATTAAAGAAAAAAATACACTGCAAACTTAGAGGATAGATCCAGTAGAAATTTATCCAGTCAAGTGGCGAAATGCGGGCTAAATATTTTCGGCATTAGTGAATCTAGGTATGATAATTACAACTATTATTTCTAATTAGAAGCTAAAAGCTAAAATCAACTACTCTACCTCTTAACCAAAACCCATTAAATGAGCATTTTAACTCTACAAAATATTAAAAAAGATTTTGGTATTAAAGAAATACTGCGGGATGCCAGCTTTAGTGTTGAAGCCGATGACAAGGTAGGGTTAATTGGCGTAAATGGCTCTGGTAAGTCTACTTTACTTAAAATGATTGCGGGGATTGAGCCTACCGATGGCGGTCAACGTCTAGTTAAATCTGGAGCAAGAATTATTTACCTACCACAGCAGCCAGAAATTGACGAAAACCTGACGGTGTTAGATCAGGTATTTGCTGATAGTGGTGAGCAGATGCAGTTAGTCAGGGAATATGAAGACCTCTCTCACAAAATTGCTGTAGCTTCTGGAGATAATCTTGATAGTTTGATGTCTCGCCTGGCAGTGGTGACGGAAAAAATGGCATCCTTGGAGGCGTGGGATCTCGAAACTAAGGCAAAAATTGTCTTAAGTAAGCTGGGAATTGAGGATTTTGAGGCGCGAGTAGGGGATCTTTCGGGAGGCTACCGTAAGCGTATTGCCTTGGCTGCTGCTTTACTTAATGAGCCAGACTTATTGATGATGGATGAGCCGACTAACCATTTGGATGCGGAGTCGGTGGAGTGGTTACAGGGCTATCTGGCTCGTTTTCCTGGTGCGATCTTACTGATTACCCATGACCGCTATTTTTTGGATAAAGTGACAAATCGCATCCTCGAAATTGATCGGGCGGATTTGTATACCTACTCTGGCAACTATTCTTATTATTTGGAGAAGAAAGCACAGCAGGAAGAGTCTGTCGCTAGCAGCCAGCGTAAACATCAAGGAGTATTGCGGCGAGAATTAGAATGGCTCAAACGAGGTCCCAAAGCCCGTAGCACTAAGCAACAAGCCCGCATTGACCGTATTAGCCAGATGCAGGATAAGGAGTTTAAACAAGCTCAAGGCAAGGTCAATATTGATACTCCAGGTAGACGTATCGGTAAAAAGGTAATTGAATTGGAAAATATTGCTAAATCCTATGAAGGGCGCACCCTATTTAAAGATTTTAGCTACAAATTTACTCCTCGCGATCGCATTGGTATTATTGGCGGTAATGGGGCGGGTAAGTCTACTTTGATGAACATTATCACAGGACGCATTGAACCTGACCAGGGCAAGGTAGAAATTGGTCAAACAATTCACATTGGCTATTTTGATCAGCACTCAGATACGATCTTGGATGCTCTGGATCAGAATCAAAGAGTGATTGAATATATTAAAGAAGTTGCCGAAATTGTCACTACTGCCGATGGCAATAGAATTACGGCATCCCAGATGCTAGAGAAGTTTCTCTTTCCCCCCGACCAACAGTATGCGCCGATTCATAAGCTTTCTGGAGGTGAAAAGCGCCGTCTGTTTCTGTTACAGGTATTGATGGAAGCTCCTAATGTTTTAATTTTGGATGAGCCAACTAATGATTTAGATGTGCAGACATTGGCGATCCTAGAAGATTATCTAGAGAACTTTAACGGCTGTGTAATTGTTGTTTCCCATGATCGCTATTTTTTAGATCGAACAGTAGAATTTATTCTGGCGATCGAATCAGAATCCACAATTAATTTGTATCCTGGTAATTATTCTGTCTATTTAGAACACAAAAAACAAGCCGAAAAAGAAGCCAAGCAAGAAGCCAAGCAAGAAGCAAAAGTTACAGAATCTCAGGTTAGTAAATCTAAAACTAATAATAATCAAAAATCTAATGCTAAAAAGTCTAAGCCGCTGTCTAACTTTGAACGCAGAGAATATGAAAAGCTAGAGGCAAAAATTGCCGACCTGGAAACCGATAAAGAGAAATTAGAACAAGATTTGGCGATCAACTGTAGTGATTTTAATCTAGTGCAAGAATTATCGGCTAAATTAGCCTCTCTCAATGAAGAAATCGACACTAATACCGAACGCTGGATGGAATTAGCCGAACGAGAAATGTAGTAGTTCTTCGGCATTGCAACATACCTTTTAAATGATTATTTGGTTAGTTGTTAGTCGTTAGTTGTTCATTTTTCCAGTCCCCACACATGGGGAACCAGCCCTTTGTCTCAAACTTAAATATACGGAGCATTGAGACATACCGCCTGTTTGATTAAAGCTAAGGTTAGGCGATCGCCTTTAAAATTTATAATAGTCTTATAGCGTAATTCGTAGTTAGCAAAATCAAATTCAAAGTTACCGATGACCAGATCATATTTAATTGCTGGCATCGTAAATAAACGATGTCATAATGCATATTTTTTAAAAGTCAAACCTACTTTTAGATCAAGCACTAAATTATGGTTTTTAATTATGTCTCCTAAACTATTGTCTTTCGGTATTGTAGCTGGTATCTTATTCCCAAACTGTGTTCTTGCTCAACAGGTAATTCAACAGAGTGCAAGCAGTAGCGCCACAGCCATTGGTAACGGAAACTTCGCTGCCAGTAGCGTCAATCAGTCTGCCGCGCAAAACGGATCTCATGCCCCAGGACAAACAATCATCCAGAATGGAGAAAGCAATGCCACTGCTATTGGCGAAAATAATGTTGTGATTAGCGATCTCGAACAGGTAAGCGTGCAAAATCAGCATGGAGTTGGTAATGGTCAGCGTCAGTTAAGTATCCAGAATGCTACTAATAATGCTGCTGCGGTGGGACGAAACAACACTATTATCAATAGATCTGGACAATATAACTTCCAAAATCAGTGGAGTTATTAAATCAGTTAGAAGCTAATAGGCGTTGCACATTTGAAATATGATTTGTTTAATTCTTCATACATTTAATATGTGCAATGCCTGCTATTTCCTAATCGACACCAAAGAATTCAAAAATTGACAATGAACAATGAACAATGAACAATGAACATTTGTAGCAAGCATTTCAGTATTTCATATCACTCACTATTTTGTTCAAAACCTAGTATGAGTGAGTGCCTCCTGCCTATTAAGTACTTCTAACTCTCAGCTAAACTGCGTACTAATTTAGCTAGTCTCTCGGCACTATCGTTAACAGCTAGAGCTTGTGCTTTATTTGCCATATCTTGTAATGTTTCAGGCGATCGCAACCACTGGCAGACCTGTACCTGCAAAATTTCTGGAGTTAGTTCTGATTGTTGATATACTACGGCTGCCCCTGCATCCTTAAACTCTTTGGCATTATAGGTTTGATGATCTTCAGCAGCATAGGGATAAGGAATTAATACCGCAGGTGTACCAGTGAATGCCAGTTCGGTAAGAGTTCCTGCACCTGCGCGACTAATTGCTAAATTCGCTCTTTGTAATAACCCTGCCATGTTGTTAAAAAAAGGCAGAGCAATATATTGAGGATGCACTAAGCTTTGAGCATCAGGATCGTTATTACCTGTCAAGTGAACTACATATGCCCCCATATCAAACCAGGCTGGCGCTGCTGCCCGCACTAGTTGGTTAACCACCACTGCACCTTGGGAACCTCCGACTACCAAAATTACTGTCGCATCATCAGGCAGATCGAGATCTAGCGGCTGAGGTTGGAGAAATTGCGATCGCACTGGAGTACTGACATGAACTGTCTTGGTTTGGGGTAAATATTGACTGGTTCCCGCAAAGCCTAAGGCTACGGCATCACACCAACGACTGAGAAATTTTGTTACCTTGCCTGGGATGTAGTTAGATTCATGAATGATGGCGGGCTTATTTTGCCAACGTGCAGCCAAAATTGCAGGGGCTGCGATATAACCCCCTGTGGTAAACACAGCATCAATCTGTTGCTCTTTAATTAATTTCTGAGTTTGCCAGATCGACGAGCCAAAACCCGCCATAATCTTAAGAGTTTTCAGACTCAATTTTTGCTGAAATCCCTCTACCCGAATCGTATTGAGAGGATAATTATCGGGAACCAGACTAGTTTCCAGACGATTTGCTGTCCCCAACCACTCAATCTGGTAATCTGGTAGCTGTTGTGCCAAAGCGATTGCAGGAAATAGATGTCCTCCTGTGCCGCTGGCGGCTATGAGTAAACGAGTTGATGCTGCCACAGATATTTGCTTCCAATTTTAACTAGACTGAATCTATCTTATTTGAGCTAAAAATGGCTAGGACAAATTTATAATCATTCTAATTAATTTCCCTACTTTCATTCGTTGTCTTTTTTAGCTAGAAGGTAGTAGATATTCAACTAACAACTAACAACTAACAACTAACAACAATAATTTTTGGTACGCACTCCGTAAAGTCAGTTAAGTAAACATAATCTTCCGCATTACAAAGGCAACCAGGCTGACGGCACAAATCACCGCTATTTGCCCAGGAAGAGGATTTAGAGAATAAACAGCGATCGCCTGTCCCCAAGAATCTATTCCTGATCCCAAGCCAGTGATTAAATTCATTACACTCAAATACACAATACCTACTAAATGAATTACGACTAACCCTGCTAAACTGCTGGCAATTAAAGTCTCAAATCTAACTAGGGTTTGAAATGCTAACCACCCACAAAGCCAAGCACCCAGAATAAATCCCAGCAAATAGCCAAAGTGGGGTTGTTGTAAATAATTAATTCCACCACCGCGATCAAATACTGGTAATCCTGATATGCCTAATAGAACATATACTATTTGAGACAGTAATGCCGCATTTTTACCTCCCAAACAAGCAGTTAATAATACTGCCCCTATCTGATAGCTAACACCCAAAGTTTGTATTCCAGCTTGATCGCCCCACCAAGACCAGGGAGTCGCCATATAAGCAGGAAGAAACGTGCCAGCAGTAGTTAGAATTAAGCCAATAGCTGCCCACATCAAGACTTCTGGTAAGGGAGGAACATATGCCCGATTGGGTTTATCTAAAATAATATCTAGCTGATTACGCAACCATTTGTTTTCACGGTGGAGATGATCTAGGTTCTGCTGTTGTTGCTGTTGCTGTTGCTGAAGCTGATCGATGACTGCTTTAACTGGCTGCGGTGTAACTCCCCACTCATAATCAGTAATATCAGAGTTGGGTTTGGCTGATTCTTTAAGGTTAGACATAGGAGAAAGTGGTCGAGAGCATTTCCCAGTTTAGCTTTGGATCAATTGTTTGTTAGATAAAATCAGATCAATTCCAGCAGCCTAAGACAAGTTCGATTCCCTGATAGTATTGAACTTTAGCTACAGTCATATAGTATGCCCAGGCTTGAGCGATCGCTTTATCTTCAAAATCATATACACTTACCCAGGCGCGATAGTATTC
>JBCCDL010000225.1:0-8196 GCA_039030815.1 Cyanobacteria bacterium P01_A01_bin.83
ATCAGCAGAATTGATTGATGCTAATTTCTCTGGGGCTAATTTGACGGGAGCAAATTTACAGTATGCCTATTTAATTGATGCCGATTTGTTTCAGGCTAATCTGATCGGCTCAGATCTAAGATTTATTCAGGCACGAGGAGCAAATTTTTGTCAGGCAAACCTAATTGGGACTTCTATTAGACAAGCTAGACTATCGCAAGTTAACTTTATACAGGCTAAACTTAACCGTGCTAACTTGAGTGAGACTGATTTGGTTAAAGCTAGTTTCGATCAGGCGGATCTTTCGGGAGCCAACTTTTTTGAAGCAGAGTTACAGTCGGCTAGCTTCTATCAGGCTAACCTATATCGAGTTAAAGCGATCGCGACTCACCTGAGCCACAGTTACTTTTTGGCTAGTAATTTGGCAGAAGCAAGTTTGGTGGGATGCGATTTACGCTGGGCAAACTTGAGCTATGCAAACCTGGCTGGTGCAGACTTGCAGCAGGCGAAATTGAGAGGTACTAACCTTACTAGAGCCAATTTAACAGGCGCTAATTTAGCCAAAGCTAACTTGCGGGGAGCCAACTTAACCAACGCTGATTTAAGCCAGGCAAATCTGATGGGTGCCGATATTGAGGACACGATCTTTAGTAAAGCAACGCTAACCGAAACAATTATGCCCGACGGTACGGTGCATTATTAACTCCAGTTAAAACAAATTGGTCTACTAAGGCTGGGTAAGGGGTAAATAAATGTTACCAGTGTTCTAGAAGCTGATCTAATTTTTCTTGTACTTCCTCAAGGTAATTATCTGTCTTCTGTGTCAGGTAAGCTAGCTTTGCCTTACTCGCATCATCAATTGCCATAGATTCCTGATCTAAAGGAAACTGTAAACGTAAAAAGCGATATTCACGCTCACAGGCAACTCCACCCATGATTTGCTGAGTAATATATCGATTAATATCTGGTGGTGCATCCATAAATACATCTATCAATTATCAATTATCAATTATCAATTATCAATTATCAATTTATGACTATTTTTTATCCAAGTAGAGTCAAAGATAAATTTATAAATACGGTTATGAACTTTTAGCGTTTTTTGCTTCTTAATTACTAATCCAGATAATAGTAATTCGCTTTCTACAACACTACCTCTTGATTCAATTGTGTCATGATTTAGAATTTGCTGATATAGTTCTAGTAATAGTTGTGGCTGATATTCGCTTTTGAGAATGCGATCGCGAATGGTTTTGAAGTGTTCTGGTTCATCTTGGAATTCCCAATCATCAATCATTTTTGTTTGCACTAAATTAGCAATCCATTCTGCTTCTTGATTTGTGGGAATTGGAGTTGAAGAATTGAGAATTAGTTTACAAAGTTTTTGGGTTAAAAAGGGTTGACCACCAGTCCAATTTAATACTTCTTTAAGTACGACTTGGGGGTTATTAATTTTGTCGGTAAATCCATATAGTAGAGGCTGTGCCTCATGTTCTTTAAAGCCCTCTAGTTGGATTGCTTGACCGATATTGAAGGGGGTTTTTTGGCGATCGCTAATTAGTTCAGAAGGTGTTGCTACACCGAACAGGGCAACGGTTAAACGCTGATATTTGCTATCAAGAGTACGTTGATTATAACAGGAGCGAATCAGGGCAAAAAAGTCATCAACAGGGAAGTCTAAGCCTAAAACGCAATCTATTTCATCAATAAAAATTACTATTTTATCTAGACTAGAATTGTCTTTTGATTCAAATGAAACTAATAGAATTTCTTCAATAAATTGACTTAACCTTTGAACAGGAGCAAGATCTTTTCTTTCATTCCACCAAGTTTTTAGATTAACTTTTCTAAATAAGTCAAAACTGCGCCATAGTTCAATAGCAATCCCTTTATACCATTGTTCAGGGGTAACATCTTCGCTACCAATACGAGTCATATCAATTGCACCACAGCTAAATCCTTCCTGGTTTAGGTGGTTCATCATTCTAACCATTAAGCTAGATTTACCCATCTGTCGGGCATTCAAGATATAGCAAAATTCTCCTTGTCTTAATGCTTGATATAGATTACGATCCGCAGAACGTACCACATAGGTAGGAGAATCCATTGCTAAACTACCTCCTACTTGGTAGTTAAATGACTCAGACTGTTCAGTATTTTTCAGCAGGTCGTTTTCAAAAATTAGTTCCTGCTGGGTAGCTTTAAGAACATCTAAAGTTTGAGATAGTTCTCTGGTGCGTTCTTCTACTCTTTGTTCTAGGGTTTGATAAAGTCTTGAATTATCAATTGAGATTGCAGCTTGAGCTGATAATATATTTAATAGTTCCACTCGTTCAGCAGTAAATGCACCTGTGGCTAAATTATTTTCTAAATAAACAACTCCCCTTAATCGACCTCGATTGAGCAAAGGAGTACAGAGAACAGATTTACTTTGGGTGGCAGAAATATAAGGATCGTCAATAAATTGTCCTTCACCAAATGCATTATTTAAAACCAGATTTTCTTGAGTGCGTGCGACATAATTAATAACCGTAGTAGGTAAGGTGGGAATTGAGGTTTCAGGGTTAATATAATCTATCGGAATTGATTGCAAAACAGTAACTTGTCCTTGTTCGACAGTTCCTTGAGCTTCAATAACCAAATTACCTTGATGATTTAGAATTAGAAATCCTGTTTGCGCTCCTGCATTTTCAATGGTAATTGTCATCAAATTTTGCAGCAGTTTTTCCAGCTTAATTTCTCCAGAAATAGCTTGAGATGCTTTAAGAATAGTGGCTATGTCAAGAATTTCTCCATTCGTTCCTGAAGTAGATATATTTGTACTTAGGTTTGAAGATTTACCTTGATTGGTTACTCTCAATAAATATTCGGGATATTCTGCTTCTAACTGCTTAACCTTGGCTTTTGCGCCCCAACGACTGTAGCAATGGTGAGCGTTTTTTAAGTAAAGCTGACCAATTTCTTTTCTATCTAATGCTAAATAAAACTCCGCTGCCCGTTCATAGGCTAAGGCTTCTTCATGGATAAACTCATACTGCTTTGCACCTTGAATCGCTTTTTCATAAAGTTCTGCTGCCTGCCAACTATGTCCTAACACTCGCGCTTTTTCAGCTTCTACTAAATCATATTTGTGTTGAAAATTTTCTAAGCAATATCCAGTCCAAATTTTTAGGTTTCTTTGATTATTGTTGACCCGATCCAATAATTGCTTTTGTTGAACTAGATTTGAATCATGATAATTAGCTAGATACGTAAGGGATGAATAAAAATTAACCTGAGGGGCTGGTAAATATTTAGCACAGGTATCTACACATTTTTGGCTCTCGATAGAATATTTAAGCGCTTGGTTATGTTGTTTGAAAATGTAAAGGCAAAAAGCCTTAGCAAAATAGGTGATAAATAATAACCAGGTATTATCATTTTTAGTCCAACTATCTATTGATTTTTCTTCTGCTGAAAAAGAATTACCGAAGAAAATATAATCTTGATGGTGGTTAATTAATTTATTCGTTATTCGATGACATACATTTATGTAATTAACACAGTATTTTATGGGAAATTTGTTGATTACTTTAAGATATTTTTCTCCATCTTTTTGGATATCTTCTAAATTATAGCCACCAAATAATTTGATAAAGTTATAATTTATAAAGCAGAAACCAGCAAAAAAATAGTATCCTCCATCTCTGCCTTTTTGAAAGCTATTGAGACATTTCTTCTGCACCTCTATATTTCTTAAATACTCTTTCCAATGCCATCTAAAGCCGTAATACATGATTACTGGAGCATTTAGTGAAGGTAGATTATACTTCTCGCGCAACTTTAGTGATAATTGTCCAAACTGATATGCCAAGTCAAGATCGCTAGTTGAATCAGATTGAAATAAGGTGAAATGACCATAGCTAATAGCTGCTTGGGGTAAATTGCCATGTTGAATGCAGAGGTTAATCTGAACCAAAATAGACCAATTTACTAAAGGTGAATTTTTCCGTACTAAAGAATACATCATCTGCTGTAATATTACTATTGCCGCAGTCTTATAAGGATCTGTAAGTTGTGGAAGATCTATTAAATCTTTAATTTGTTTATCTTTTAAAAGTAATTTTAGACGATTATATTCTTGATTAGTTCTTTTGTTTATTTCATTATTATCTTGAGGTACATTTAGATCAATTTTGGGTAAAGCTAAGGCTTTAATAGCACTTTCTATTGCTTTTTGTTCTTTAAATTCAGCAAAGTTTGATAAAAGAAGGGTTTGATATATTTTTACCTTACCGAGAGTATCATAATTTTTATTGAGTAGAACATCAGCTAAATCTTGAACCTTGAGGAAATTAGCTGTTAAGTGAAGAACTTCTAATAATTCTAAATTAATTTCAAAGATTAATGAATTTTGAGAATTCCAATCGTTTGAGTTTAATAATTTTGCCCCAATATCTAAATAGTCTAATGCTGTTTCATAAGCAGTTGAGCCTTTGGCTTTTTTACTAGCTTGAAGATTTAATTTAGCTAGCTGGTCTTTTTCTGATTGCTCAGTAATTAGCTCCAAGCCTTCATTAAAATGATTGACAAGATTAAAAATATTATTTTCTAGCCGTTTCTTCTGAACATTTTTTAGTAGTAAGCGACCTATTTCAAGATGAATTGGTTTCTTGTTATCTTCTGAGATTAAAGAATAAGCGGCTTGCTGTACTCTATCATGTAAAAATTTATAGGGAACATATTCTGGATTATTGTTTGATAATTCTTTCAAATTTCCGAGTAGAGGAACTTTATAATTATTATCTAGAGGAACAATCAAGCCTTCTTTTAAAGCAGACTGTAGTTCTTGAGCAGTGACTGTTTGAGATTTATTATTGACAACAGCTAGAATTTCCAAGCTAAATTGACTACCAATGCAAGCTGCCAATTTAAGAACTTGTTGTGTTAAATCGCCTAATTTTTCAATTTTGCGAACCATCAAGTCAACTACATTATCGGTAATAGATACACTTTCAATTTGCTCTATATCCCATTGCCAATAACTTTGCTGATTATCTTCTGAATTAAAAAATTGATTGGCGTTAAATACTAATAAATTGTCTTGATATAAAGAATAGAGAAGTTGAGTCAGGAAAAAAGGATTACCACCAGTTTTTTGGGTAACTAAGTCAGCCAAAGGTTTTGAAACCTCTGGAGAACAGTTGAGGCTGTCAGCAATTAATTGATTAATATCTTCAATATTTAAGGGAGAGAGAATGATCGGATTGACTACAATTTCGCTCTGTTTAATATTCTCTAAAGTTTGTATTAATGGATGAGTAGAGCTAACTTCATTATCTCGGTATGCTCCAATTAATAAAAAGCATTTGTTGTCAGGATCTGATACTAATTGCTCAATTAAATTTAAAGATGATAAATCTGCCCACTGTAAATCATCAATAAAGATAACTAAAGGATGTTTTTTACTACAAAAAACATTTACAAATCGTTTAAAAAATAAATTGAACCGCTTTTGACTTTCAGTTCTGCCTAGTTGTTTTACTGGAGGCTGTTTACCAATAATCTTTTCCAGATTGGGAATTACATCGATAATAATTTGACCATTATTACCTAATGCTTCTAAAATTCTATTTTTCCAAATTTGTAGCTTGGTTTCTGATTCACTTAGTAGTTTACGAATTAAATCTTGAAAAGCCTGAGAAATAGCAGAATACGGAATATCTCGCTGCAATTGCTCAAATTTACCACTAATAAACTTTCCTCGTTTACTAGTAATAGGTTTGTGAATTTCATTGACCAGAGCAGATTTACCAATGCCTGAATAACCAGAAATAAAAATCATCTCCGTTTTTCCTTGGCTAACTCGCTCAAAAGCTGTTAAAAGCTGATTTACTTCTAATTTTCGACCATAAAGTTTTTGCGGAATATTGAACTTATCCGTAATATCTTGGCTACTCAAAGGAAATGGATAAATTTGACCTTGAGACTTTAATTGATTAAGACAATTTTCTAAATCAGCTCTAATCCCTAAGGCACTTTGATATCTATCTTCTGGTGCTTTAGCTAACAACTTGTCAATGATGTTAGATATAGCTAACGGAATCTCAGGAATTAATTCATGGACTGGTAAAGGTTGTTGGGCAATATGACAATGAACTAACTCTATTGGGTCAGTAGTTTCAAAAGGAAGTTTGTTAGTTATGAGTTCATAAAAAGTCACGCCAAGAGAATAAAAATCACTGCGGTAATCTATGCCTCGATTCATTCTTCCTGTTTGTTCTGGGGCGATATAAGCTAAAGTTCCCTCCAATTGTTCGGGGGGGAGGATGGTCAAAAATTCTTGGGGCAAACGGCTAGAAATACCAAAGTCAATAATTTTAAGTTGTTCCGTTTGAGAATTATAGACAATATTAGCAGGGTTAATATCTTTATGAATAATGTTAGCATTGTGAATCGTAGCTAAACTATCAATTGTCTTGATGGCAATAGTGAGAAAATCTTCTAAGCTGAATTTATTTTGGGATAACAATAGCTTCAAGGATTGACCACCAAAGTCTTCTAAAAGCATTACCACACTATTTTTATATCGCTCCAGACTATAAGCTTTAATTATATTATCTGCGTTTAAAGAACGAGTAATTTCATATTCCTGTTTGTAGCGGTTTAGTTCTGAGGGAGTAGGATAGTTTTCTTTAAGAATTTTGAGAATAATAGGTTGATTATTTGCCTTAAGAGCAGCTCGATAAACTAAGGAATTAGCACTTTCATAAATTTGTTCGAGGATTTGATATTTTGTTTTCATAGTATTCTTAGAAGTTGTGCTAAAACAAGATAAATCAGCCTAAAATATACAGAGTTTTTAGTTTGAGGATTATTATTTTGTACCCGATGAGCATCTAATAGCCTAAATTGCTCTGTCGTAATTTAGACTATCGTGTCATCTAGTCTTAATCTCGTCTTAGATGATACAGAAATATTTCTTTATATATAGAACCAGTGCGATCGCAATACACTCAGCCTTAAAATCCCATTTTTTGCTTCTTAGAGGCTGTATATAAAGAAAATCTGACGAAGTCAAGAAACGCGATCGCAATGCTCGCAAGAAGATTGTTGACTACCTTTAAATTTCAAGTCTCAAAAATTTGCCTTTACCTTAAATAACAAAAGATGAGCAATTATTGTTAACGAAGGCGATCGCTTTTGAAACAAATTAGGGTCGATTCTACTACAGTGAAGACTTGCAACATGGTCAGCAGATCGATCGTCAATTGATGATGATTAATCCTTTTCATTTTTAACAAACAACAGAGACAAGCGATTGCATTTCCCAAATTGATTAACAACAGGCGATCGTTTCTTGATGTAGTAGCTTTTTTCATAGTTTCTTTTTCTCATTTGAATTTTGCTCAGATAAATATGCTGCTATTAATGCCAAGAGTAAAATAGCTATAAGCTAGACAGTAAAAGAATCGTGAGCTTTGTAGAGTAGTTGGCAAAATCGATCAAGAAAAAAAAATCGCCCCTAACTCGAAAAATTCAGAAATGGGGTGGGGAGATCGTCTTAGAAGTGAACAACAAAACAAAATCACAAAAAGGAGTTCATCATGACAAAAACAGTTGTTTCTGGCTTTATCAACAAAGATGTTAAAAAATCTGTAGGTCAAGGATATACGGCAGAGTTTGTCGGACAAGATGCGGGCTATCTCCCTGTTGGTGGTGGATACAAAATAACACTTAATGACATACGAGAATGTAATATAGTCTGTCAGGCATGGGATTACGATGATGCAATAACCTGCGTAACCATTGGTCTTGGTTCAAATGCGATATATGTGACGACATTAAACAATGAAGGAAAATTTGTTCCCACACCTTTTTGTTTTATCGCCACTGAATATACATATTCTGAAGATACATACTAAATAAGCTCAATGCAATTATGAAGCCATTTATTCGTTAATAGTATCAACATGAACCTTAAATAGGTTCAGTATAAATTTGATTCGGCTTCAAGAGTTGTCCTGTGGATTTTCCACAAGTTAACAAGCTTTGATCTATTCGGCGATCGCTCTTCTTTTGCAGAAAGGCGATCGTCAAAATAAGTTATACTTGTATAACAAATAGGAGATGGTAAAAAGTAGGTACTATGAATACTGAAACTATTGCTGTTCGACTCCAAAAAGAACTTTACCAACGATTAAGCTCCTTAGCTACCCGTACTGGTCGGTCAAAGAG
>JBCCDL010000226.1:0-8195 GCA_039030815.1 Cyanobacteria bacterium P01_A01_bin.83
AACTCGATCCTAAGCTATGCAAAGCTCATCGCAACTTAGCCAGAGTTTATAATCAGACTGGAAACAAATTACAGTCAAGTCTATGTTGGTACCAAGCTTTTACCTTGGAACCTGAGGGGGGGTAAAACCCGAAGAATATTTTAATTTGGCAAGAAAGCTATTGCAGCAGCAGGAGGTAGATAAAGCGATCGCCTGTTTGCGCCGTACAATCCAGCTTAAGCCTGATTTTGAGCGTGCTTATTTGATTTTGGGTAAATTGTTTGAGCGGCAGGGAAAATCAAAAGCAGCTCAAGCTTGTTATGAGAAAATGAAGCAAATTCATAATAATGAGCATGAGCAAACTACGATTAACAACTAAATAGAAAATAGCAGGTAGTAACTACCTGCTATTAATTACTATTAATTAATACTGCTGTTTAGTTCACTGAATATTGCAGCCAATCATATAAATACGCTTGATGTGTATTAGCTTTGTTGGAAAGTCAATAGTTCGTAGCGCAGCGCGTACGCGCAGATTGCGCTCCGCGCATCTTACAGAAACGTCGTCTTCGACGACTGGTAAAGCTTTGCTTTGCGCGCTGTTAGCTGTTAAAAGTTGCGTATTTTTACTCGATCAGCAAAATATACGATTAACATTACGCATTTACCAACACCGCAAGATTACTTATCAAGCTGAGAACGCAATTCATCTAATTCGGCGTCAATCACTGCATCTTTAGCTGCAGGAGTATCAGCAGCCTCTAGTTTGGGGGTTGCCGCGCTATTACCAGATAACTGAGCTTTCATAGCTGCTAGCTCATCATCAACACCAGTACCAGCTTCTAAAGCCGCAAATTGCTCCTCAATACCAGTACCACCTAATTCCGCCGCGGTATCCGACTCTGCCTCAAGCTGCATCACCTTATCTTCCATGCGCTCAAATGCGCCCATAGCACTACTAGTACCAATATTATTCATTGAATCCTGTAGTTGCTTATTAGCTTTAGCCGCATTAGCTCTAGCACGAAGCATATCTTTTTTGGTTTTTGCTTCGGAGATTTTGCTTTCTAGGGCAATTAAATTTCGCTTGAGGGTAGCAACTTGATTGGTTTGCTGATCTAGCTGTGTTTTTAAACTATTAGCAGTATCACTGTAAGATTTCTTACGTACTAATGCTTCACGAGCTAAGTTTTCATCACCTTTCTTTAGTGCTAATTGCGCCCTTTGCTGCCAGGTTGCTTCTTCACCTTTATTTTTATTATATTGCTGTTCAGTACGTTTTTGAGTTGCAATCGACCTAGCAACAGCTTGACGTAGCTGCACTAAATCTTCCTGCATATCAATTACAGCTTGTTCTAAGACTTTTTCTGGATCTTCAGCCTTGCTGACTAGATCATTAATATTGGCTCGAACAACTCTGCTAAGGCGATCAAATAATCCCATGTCTTGTATATCCTTTAATCGTTTACAAAAAAGTATTAGGTTTGGCAGACTCCAGGATATTAAGTCCACCACATATTGTTTATGTTTAATCAGAGAGTGATATTGCTCTTCACGTCTCTAGTGTGACATATTCTCCCAGTGTACTGTCTATCAGATCTAAAGCGTACTAATAGACAAAATAAATTTTGGTCATTCTCTGATCAGAACAAACCCTAAATTAATCAGTACTTATTACTTAGCTACCTAATCTTATCGATGTAATTTGTGGCTAAAAATGAGACATTTATTCCATAAATTAAGAGTACCAAATGATTGACAAAAAATGTTTTGCTGCTTTAAAACCTGGTGTTGAATACTGGAACAAATAAAGAGCAAATTACTCTCATCATCCGTTTGATTAATCAAATGGATAAATTTGGGCAGCAAAGTTTTCTTGTTTTAGATCAGAAATAAACTGCTCTGCTTGCTCGCGCTCTGTAAAAGCTCCTAAATAGATAAAGACTCCTTGAGGAAAATTAACCAAGGAAACCTGTTTTACTTTTTGTCGTGCCAAAGCTAGGTCGCGATCGCCCGTATATTCCCTCAGAATATAGTAATAGGGTGAGTTAATCGAAGATAAGGCTGCTGTATCATTTATGGGGGCAAGGGCAGGAGAAATCGGCTCAATGACTGTTGCCTTTTGTACAGTATCTTCAGCAGTATCTAAAAGACTTAGGGTACTAAGATTTAGAGGGATAAATTCTGCGGTTGTTAAATTAGCACTACCTACAATAGCAAGGGGTTTAATGTTTTGCTGACTGTTTGCCAGACGATAATTACGCCAAATAACTGCACCTGAAATCAAATTAGCTAGTAAGATTATGGCGATCGCACTGATGCTCCATGGATTATAAACAGCTTTTACCCAATTTTGCTCTTGGTAGGTAAACTCTGTCGGCTCAGGCTCAGGAATTGATTGGTTGGTTGATTCTGTTGAGTCTTCTAATTGGGCATTTAAGAATAGCTGATGCTGATTTGGCTGATTACTAGCTTGGTTAGATTTATGACGATAGGGATTAAAAATATTAATAGTCCCAGTAGCAAATGGCTTATGGACAAGACTAGAATTAAGATTGGGATTAGCTTTTGGTTTGCTGTTTGATTGTTTATGAGTCTTACTAGGTTTGTCAGAAGTCATGATAATAGCCTGATAGAAGTTAGTTTAAGTAGTTGTTAGTTGCCCTCTCTCAAGCAAATTAGTACTTGATATTTTCAAATATATTCTGAGGGTGATTGTTTGGTTTTAGATTTAAAGCTAGAAATGAAGTAATAGAGTAATAGAGATTATATTTAATTGAAACGTTTAGTTTAACCTCTAATATTAGAAATCGCCTTACAAAAGTTGTAGATTTAAAACCTGTTATTTTTAGATAATATGAAATACGATATGTAACTCTACATCTGAACCAATATCTTATGCGGAATCTGAAGATAGCCCAGAGCTAGCTCAATAGACTAATCTGATCAATCCAAACCTGCGTTAATCAACTGTTTAATTCGCTCTATTATACTCAGCATCTCTTGAATAATGTCTTGGGAATTAACTCCAAAAACAATCTGCAACAGTACGAAAATTGCTACTAAGATTAATACTGTTTTGAAAGTTACCTTGAAAACATTAATGATCCAGGTAAATAAAATTAATAAGATCAGAGCTGCTGCGATCGGAATAATAATTTCTAATGGCATAAGCTTGTAATATCATGTCCTGTTGAATAGTGACGTTATCGGTGAGGTAAGGCAGAGGGCAGAGGGCAGAGGGCAGAGGGCAGAGGGCAGAGGGCAGAGGGCAGAGGGCAGAGGGCAGAGGGCGTGACGGAAGTAAGAAGTAGAAATTTCTTAAAGTGTCCTAACTTTAATAGGTAATGCTATAAATAGTAAATGCTAGCAAGTATTTTCAACTAGAAAAACCCCAGCTTAATTAAATTAAAAAAAGAGAGGGTATAATTTCCCTCTCCTCTCGATTTAACTTCTTTGATTTTTGAACTGATTGCTGTTTCAATTTCTGGCGTAACATTTGCTCTCTTTTACGCAATTGTCTTGCTCTGGCAGAGCCACCTTTTCCTTTGTCGTTACGACCTCTTTTGCGCGGGGATTCCCAGCGCTTAAGCCTTTCAACCATATTTAATTTTTCTAGTATATAACTCCCAACTTTACTTATTGTAGCACTTGGTTCAATTTCCCACTTTGATACCCTTCCAAATCCAGAGTTACATAGACAAACCCCAAATCCTGAAAAGTTTTAACTAATTGAGGCAAATTTACCTGCTGTACAAATTGAGTGATTTTCTCGGCAGGTAATTCAATCTTGGCAGTATCTTCTTGGGAACGTACTCTTAAGTTGTCATATCCTAACTGACGGAGATATATCTCTGCTCTGCCAACTCGCTGTAATTTAGTCACGGTAATCGCTTCACCGTAGGGAAAGCGAGAGCTAAGACAAGGTTGAGCTGGTTTATCCCACCAAGCCAAACCCAGGCTACGAGAAATTTCTCTAACTTCAGCTTTGCTAACGCCGATTTCTGCTAGGGGCGATCGCGCGCCTCTTTCTTGAGCAGCTTGAATTCCTGGGCGGTAATCTTGGAGATCGTCAGCATTAACACCATCAACAACATAAGGATAACCGCGCTGTAGGGCTAATGGTTTTAAAGTGTCGTGTAGTTCACTTTTGCAGAAATAACAACGGTTAACGGGATTAGAAGTATAGTCAGGATTATCCATTTCATGAGTTTCTACCAGCTCATGTTTGATGCCAATTTGCGCTGCTTGAGTTTGAGCATCAATTAACTCTTCAGGAAGTAATGAAGGTGATACCGCTGTCACTGCCAAGGCGCGATCGCCTAGTACATCGTAGGCGATTTTTGCCACTAAAGTGCTATCAACTCCACCAGAGTAGGCAATCAAAGCCTGTTCTATTTCCTGAAATAAGTTTTTTAACTGTGCTAATTTACGCTGGCTCATTACTTAGTTATTCAATCGTTACCTATTCTCAATTGTGGATTTAAATTACATTACAAGGTTACAACCCAAAACTAAACAGCAATCTAATCTTAGCTTTTTAGTCGATTAGCTTGCGGGTTAAAATAGTGTAATCCAACCTCAATCCTTTAGAGTCACTATTCTCATAGTATCTAATCATCATAATGACATATTATTTTGACGAGATAAAATTTTGGCGATCAGCTTAGAGGAGTGTGCGGAGCGCAATCGCTGTCATCATAATCAGTTACGCTAATTATGCTCAACTATTGGCTGATACTGGGGAATTGAGAGGGTGAAACAACTTCCTACACCTAGCTGCGAGGTTACAGTAATATCACCACCGTGAAGTTGAGCTAGTTTTTTTGATAAGGTTAATCCCAAACCAGTATTTTCATGATGGTTGCTAATTTGCGGAAAAGGTTTAAATAGTTTACCCATATTTTCTACTGAAATCCCGACTCCAGTATCAATGACAGCAAAATAAAGATAGTCTTGTTTTTGAGTTACCCTTAAGGTGACAGAACCGCGATCGGTAAACTTAATGGCGTTGCTAAGTAAGTTGATTAAGATCTGTTTGAGACGCATTGAATCGGCAACGCAAAAATCAATCGACTCAGACAACTCTAAATTCAACTCTAGTCCTTTAGCCTCCGCTTTATCGGCTAATATCAGAGTCGATGCCTGGCAAATTTCCACTACGGCAATACGCTCTAATTCTAAATTCTGCTTATCAGCCTCAATTTTGGTTAGCTCTAGATAGTTTTTAACTAAAGCCAATAAATGCTCTCCTGAACCAACCAGTAGACCAGCATACTGCATTTGTTTGGCATTCAATTCCCCATAGTATTGCTCCTTTAAAGCTCTGGCGAAGCCAATAATTGCCGCAATTGGGTTACGTAACTCATGAACTAAATGAGCAATATGTTCCTGTTTTAACTGTTTTTGTGATTGCCAACTTTGTTTTTCTGCTTCTAGCTGCTGAATCTGTTGCTGCTGTTGCTCGATTAAATCTTGCTGCTGCTGAATTATTGCCTGCTGGGAAACAAAATCAAATAATGATTTTTCTAAAATTTTTGGTAGTTGAGATAATTTGTGTCTAAGTACATAACCATTGACTCCTGATTTAATTAATCGAATTGCTTGTTCATCTCCTAAAACATCTGTGACTAAAACTAGTGGAACATTAGGAACCAGATGCATCAACCACTGAAGACGATCAATCAAAGAATCAGATGCCACATCTGAAGCAACGGGGCTATAGTCATAGATAATCGCGCTATACTTCTGGCTTGGCAGATTTTTGTCTAACTCTAACTGTTGAGTGTCAACTAAATCGTAAGAGAACTCAATTCCTGCTGTATTCAAAGACAGAGCGATCGCCTGGCAATGACCAGGGTGGGAAGAAACTATAAGAAGATTCACGTTACTGAGTGTTGTTGCTCTTGATTGTAGCTGTAAAATCGACCCAGAACTTTCTGACATAGTAGGCAATGCTTCTTAAGAGTTTTGCGTATGTTTGACGGAGCTGTTTTTATGATATCTGTTGTGTTTCATTAAAAATCCTATTTTCCTATAAACCTTTACCTAACTATCATATGTTCTCCAGTTAACCAAGAGCGGCTGAACCTAAACAGCATTGTATTTGGCGATATTGCGATCGCTTTCTAGTTTATATTTTATAAAATGCCAGTATCTAATTCGTCCGCTCTTGATCGAGATCATCGATTAAATTCTAATCAAGTATCTTTATAATGATTAGGTTAATAATCAATTAATAGCTAACAATTTCATAGAAAAACGCGACTACTGTTTGAATTTTAGTTTCTAGCCTGGAAACTTTTAAAATTCTTTTTGAGCAAAAATCATCATCGACACAATCAATAGCAAAGCAGTATAAAGCACACCATAAATTGCATGAGTAATCAGCTCGGTCGAATTGGGTAATAATCCATAGACAGCCTCATTCTTTAAGTCTAATCGAGAAAGATTAGGTAGCACAAGATAAAGACTGGTCGTTAAACTTTCAATACTAGCGTTTTTGCTTAATTTTCCTAGTTCTACTAGATCCTCACTAAAGTGTCCCATTAAATAGACGCCAAAGCTTAGTAAGGTGGCTAAAATAGAACTGGTAAATACTCCGAATAAAATTGCCACAGCGACAATCAGAGCTAATTCTAGCAAGAGATAAGCTCCCGCCGTAATAAGTGCTACAACAGGGTATTCGATCTGGGAAATGCTCAGTGTCGCCAGGTAAATTGTCATCATAATTGTGACCATCACTCCCAGCACTGCCGTTAACCCTAGATGCTTACCTAAGATCAGTTCCGCCCTGCTAATGGGCTTAGGAATCAACATCAACAAGGTGCGCTTTTCTATTTCTTTATTGATTAGTGCTGTTCCGATAAAGATGGCTACAATCACGCTTAAAATAGCGATCGCACCAATTCCTATATCTAGTAAAATCTTTTCGTGGGTTCCCGCTGCAATCTCGGGTATAATCCTCTGGGCAAGAATTAATAATAGAGAAAAGAAACCAATAAAGTAGAGAATCCTCTCGCGGATTACTTCTCGAAAACCGTTGTTGGCGATCTCAAAGACTCTGATTAAATTCATTAGTCGAAAACAACAGAAAATCCTTCAGGGTTTACACTGTCATTGTTCCCAAATTGAATCAAAAATATAACATTATTTTTATATTTTTCCGTGATCTCACACCCAATTAATTAAGTGTTAAGATGATCATTATCCAATGATGCAGGGAGGCTGGGAAACTGAGAGATAGGGAGATCTTACAAAGATTGAGTTATGACCATCCCGAAACTCCAAATCGCCAAGCCTTTAGTTTGCGGTCAGCTCAAATGATTAAATCTACTATTGATAATTTGATGCCAGTCACAAAGATGTTGATTCCATTTCATTTTGAACTAGCTCATTTTTGTTCTAATACCAAATTAAATGGCTTTTTTTACACATAAATCGTAAGGGCGAAGGTTGGTTCGCCCCTACCAGAAATATCTGTCATCTTTTAAATTTAAAATGGTATAACTCTACTCATATCATCTGTACTTGGAAAAAAAATGCCGACTATGAGTCAACATAGTCGGCTGGATTAAATTGTTGTTGTTTAAGCCTGGAAAAATTTCTAGTTGTGCGTTCCCCAACGAAGCAACTCAATATATTTCTTTGACTTAATAAGAATTGTAACAGAAGATACGAGAAATTTGTAAAAAAATAATAAATGTATTATCTGTTACACCAATCTTACGCTACCAAACAGTAAAGACCTGTGATCTTGATGCACCTGCGCTCTACTTTTTTAATTACTCCTGAGGGCAAAATTGCGTAGGTATGGGATAAAGTAAGAGTCAAAGCTCATGTAGCAAAAGTGTTAGATGAGTTTAAACAGCAGTTGGGCAAATAGACTAAACCTAATCTGTAGAAAGAGTCTGCCAAACTTCGTCATTAAGATCGTTGAGGGAAGTGAGAATAGTATCAGCGATCGCAAATTTGGGATTATCTTGTTGTGATGTTTCGGGAATGGCAATACACTTCATTTGTGCTGCTTTGGCAGCTAGTACGCCGTTTAAAGAATCTTCTAAAGCTAAACAACATTGTGGAGCAACGTTGAGTTTATTGGCAGTGGTAAGATAAACTCCTGGGTGAGGTTTGCCTAAAATTTCTGATTCTGCGGAATAGACTTCGACAAAGGCATTGTTTAAATTTAATGCTTTTAATGCCGCTTGAATAATCTT
>JBCCDL010000227.1:0-8159 GCA_039030815.1 Cyanobacteria bacterium P01_A01_bin.83
AATTGATATAGTTAATTACATTACCACTCCAGCAACCTGGAGCCAAACATCAACTTTTGTTAGTGTCAGATCTGAGTTTTAAGCAGATTGATTGATAATCTTATGTGTACCTTTGACGAAGTGAACGCAACACATGCGGCGAACTAAGCGCCTTTGTCGTCCGTTTAGGAGTCCGCGTCGCCTGGGGGCTCCCCAGGCGTTTATGTCGGACGTGGCGGGGTGAGGTTACTGGCGGAACATCAGGAATTGGCAGAGCAACTGCGATCGCGCTTGGAACTGCTGGGGCGAAGGTTGTGTTCTCAGGGAGGCGTGAGGCAGAGGGAAAAGAAACGGCGGCATTAATTCGCGATGCTGGTGCTGAATGCTTATTTGTGCGTTCGGATGTGTCGAAGGAATCAGATATTAGAACTTTGGTACAGAAATCGGTCGAGACTTATGGAAGACTTGACTGTGCTTTTAATAACGCAGGTATTGACCCACCCTCAAAACCTCTTCATGAACAATCGATTAAAGACTTTGACGAACTGATGGCAATTAATGTACGGGGACTCTTTCTGTGCCTGAAATACGAAATTGAGCAAATGCTGTCTCAAGGCTTTGGAGTAATTGTTAACAACTCCTCAATGGCGGGTTTGATTGGTTTTCCAGGGATGTCTCCCTATATCGCTAGTAAACATGCAGTTATGGGGCTGACGCGCTCGGCAGCACTCGACTATGCCCAAATGGGCATTAGGATTAATGCGGTCAATCCTGGCTTTATCGCCACTGATATGATTGATCGAATAGTTGATAACATAGGTAGCACAACTGACGAGCTAGGATCTACGGCTCCTATGGGTCGCATGGGAACCGCAGCAGAAGTCGCTCATACCGTGGTTTTTCTCTGCTCTGATGCAGCTAGTTATATTACTGGGCAGCCTTTTGTTATAGATGGCGGATTTACAGCAAAATAAAGGGCAACGCGGGCGCCATTAGCTATTAGCCATTAGCTATTAGCTTTTGAATACCGCCTGTTAATCGTTTACATAGAAATTTAGCATTACGCACTTACCAACACCAATATGATTAAAGATCGTGCCGAATAATTTCCACATCATCGCTTTTAATTGATGCGGGTAGTTGTTTTAGAGCGATCGCTTTCCCAGTTTTGGCATCGTAAGTGGTATAGGTGATTAGAGATGTTGCTAATTCTAGATCAATTATGGTTACAGTTTTGGTTGGCAGGAGATCACTATTAATCAACTGTCTCTCTCCTTGTCCCAATGCACCTGCATGAAGTAGCTTTAAACTTTGAATTTTACCTGGGTAATAGGCATGATGATGTCCGCTGATGTACAGCAATACCTGATTTTGAGTTAAGAGCGATCGCAATTGATTACCCTTTGTTAAGTACTCTCCTGGCTTATTTTTGGTTTGAGCTACAGGATATAAGGGTAAATGTCCGATGACGATAATTGCTTTTGCTTGTTGTGCTGCTGAACTATTTAGGGTACGTTTTACCCAAGCTAATTGTTCTCCCTCAATATTAGCGGTGGAAGCATCCCACACCAGAAAAAACAGTTCGTTTTGCTGAAAACTATAGTAAAAGGGGAAATTTGCGCGATCTACGAAGTTTAAGCCTAACTGATCTTGATGTTGTGTCCAATAAGCAGTAGCCAACTCTCGTTCTTGCTCAAATACCAAACTGTTGTTTTTGATTGCTCCAGAACCATCATGATTACCGATGGTAAAGCCAAAGGGAATCCCAGATGACCTAAGAGGTGCTGCTATGTGATTCTCGAAAGCCCGCCACATCGCTTTAATTTGCAATTTTGTCAGGGAGGCTTTTTGCCCAGCAATCATATCTCCCCCACAGAGAACTAAATCAGGTTGCCATTGAGGCATTTTGGCGATCGCTTGTTTGACTTCTGGCTCATATTCTGTCGAACCATACTGACTGTTAAGATCGCTAATCACGACAATCCGAAAATCCTGACGTGGTGGCGGATAGATACTTTCAGTTAGCTTAATATTATCTAGTTTGGAGAACAAGCCAACGCAGCCCAAAGCCAAGCTAGTTAGCAAGCCGACAATTAACAACCAGATAAATCGCCGTTTAATCTGACTAAAACTAAAGAACTTAAAGCGATCGCCATTTTCAAAAATTAACTTCATTGCAGTTAAACCAAGGCTAAAAGCTAAAAGCTTTTTGATAAATTTACTGAATTTGATTCAGATCAAACTATTAATTACAAAGTTCAAACAATATAACCAAGTCAGATAGTTAAATTATTATTGCTCAAACTATTTAACACCTTGGTGTCTCCATTTTATATAGACATTTCTCCATAGCTTAAAACAGTTAGATTAATTGTAATTTAGATAACAAAAAATTAAATTAATTCTTAAATACTCAATATTCTATAGCAAAGTAGACTTCAAGCAAAGTATCGTTAGTTTGTGACAGATAAACAGGCAAATTGCCAAAGCTACATATTCATTAACAGCCTATCAGGACAATTAATATGAGTAATAAGCACAATCGGTCAGGAAAAAGCCGCAGATTAGCTATTGTAGGAGCGGGAGTAACTGGAAGTTCATTTTTATCTTTTTTGATTGGAAGATTACGTGGCAGTCAGATTAAATGTAAGATGGAGATTCACATTTTTGAAGGAAGTGGTGAATTTGGAACAGGTTTACCATATAAAACTAATCTTCCTGTAACATGTCTTTTAAATCAACCAAATGATTACATGGGTTGGATAGCACCAGAAGATCCCTACGCAGGTCCAGAAGACTATGTACAGTATTTGCAAAAAAATGCAGACACCTTAGCAGAGCAATACGATTGTTTGGATGTTTCTTCTCTAAAAGACCCCAAGGGCTATACTCCTCGTTTTATATATGGTCAATATCTTAAGGAGGGATTTTTAAAAATAGAGTCTTTAGCAAAACTGTTAGGCATACATTTGATCAAACACGCAGTTTGTGTCAAAGAAATTCGAGTTATGGGAAAAACAGCAGAGCTTACCTATCAAGAAAACTCTCAATTAGTAACAACCGAATTCGAGAATGTCATTTTGACAACGGGTCATTGGGGATCGGAATTTTTAGAAGAGCTTTCAGAAACTGGGAGATTTTTCCCCGTTTACCCAGTAGAGCCTTTAAGAAATAAAGATGTTTTTACTGGTAAACGTGTTGCTGTTATTGGTACTGGTTTATCAGGAATTGATGCGGCTTTTACACTTATAAAGAGCGGTGTTCAAAAAGTTATTATGACAAGTAGGCAAGGTTGGTTGCGAGCTATCAAATGCCCAATTAGCAAATATCATCGGCGGTTTTTTACTAAGCAGGTTGTAGATGATATTTTCGAAGAGCAAGGTTATATAACCTTACAACAAGTTACTGATTTGTTTTTACAAGAATATAATGTTGCCTTAAACACCTGTAGAGGATATCAACAAAACCCTGAGCAGTATAAAGATGATGCTTGGTCATGCTATGTTGGACAAAACTTTTACGTGGCGGATAATCATCCAGATGCCAAGGATTTTCTTACTCCAGATGATGCTGTAGAACGTTTAAAATATCATATTCACGAAACAGAGAGCTGTCCAAGTCATAAAGGTGTATTGTGGCGGTCTATACTGGCTTCATTTTATGAAAAAGTGGATGGTTTTTTAGCATTTGGAGATTATATTTATCAAAGAATGCAGAATGAAGACAAGAGCGAATACATGAAAAAAATCTACAAAGTAGGCATAAACTTTCATGCCTCTATGCCTTTGTCTTCAGCAAAACGGCTCTTGAATTTTTATCAGCAAGACCAACTAGAAATTCTCAAAGGCTTCAAAAGTATTGCATTTGATGTAGATTCTTGCTCTCTTAAAATGGAGATGAATGATGGAGAGTCAATATATGTTGACTATGTTGTGGACGCTACCAATCAAAGTAGAGATTTGAATGATCATCCTCTTTACGGTCAGTTGATTGAGGATGGTTCAGCAGTCAAACATCCAGCAGGGGGCATATCAATTGAGCTAAATACTTACAAGTTGCTGGATAAAAATGGCTACCCCTCTTCTGTACTAAGGACTGTCGGTCCAATCTTACATGGCTCTACTTATACGATTAAAGCCTTTGATTCGTTGGGAGATGTTGAGTCTACTAAACATATTGCTGAACAAATACATGCCGAACTTGTTCAAGACTTAGCGGTTGCAGCGGTTTAACTGACAAATAAAAGCTCTATCGACTAGGTTAGACACACATCTGAGAGAATTTTGTTAAAGATGATTAATCATAATAGCCCCTGATGCTTGCTTTCATCTCTTTTATGATCACTACAGATGATCACTATCACTACACAACAAATGTTGAAGACTTTGCGGGAACATTTGCCTGAATACTTAATGGAAGCTGGCGAAGTTAGTTTTCTTGTCATGTCTATTGGTTTTTTAGTCACGGTTTTTGAGCATCCTAATTCTCCTATTCATCAAACCATTCCAGATAATGAGATCAGGCGCATTTTATTTGGTGTTGCTTTAGGCTTAGTGATAACAGGACTCATTTATTCCTCTTGGGGTAAGCAGTCTGGGGCTCACATGAATCCTGCCTTTACACTGGCTTTTTATCGCTTAGGCAAAATTAAGTTTTGGGATGCATTCTTCTACATCCTATTTCAGTTTGCGGGCGCTATAACTGGTATCTATCTTGTTGCTATTGTCTTAGGATCTGTATTTACTGAACCTCCGATCAACTGGGTAAGAACAGCACCAGGTTCTTCAGGATTAATAGCAGCCTTTACGGGGGAATTGATCATAGCATTTTTCACATTATTTATTGTGCTAAATACTATTAACAATCAAAAACTGAATAAATATACAGGTGTGATTGTTGGCATTTTAAACATCCTGTATATTATTTTTGAAGCTCCTCTATCAGGTGCCAGCATGAATCCTGCACGTAGCTTTGCTTCGACACTACTATCTCGTAATTGGACAGGTTTTTGGCTATATATTTTAGCTCCTACCATAGGCATGTTAATGGCTGTGGAACTCTACCAAAGATTGAATAATTATGCGGGAAGTATGTGTGCCAAACTAAATCATCACAATCAAAAGCGGTGTATATTCTGCTTATCATATTACGATAAGCCTGTTAATTTGAGCGACTATCAAGGCTCTATAGATGGCTTAATCAAAGATTGATCAAATTTAAGCTTTTTCAATGTTTAAAGTTGGCGAAATATACATTAACTACACACCAGAAAATCTGGATATCAACTAAACTTTAAAAAGCTAAGATTTTAAACGGTGTGAGGAAATTTCCAGAACTCAAAACTTCAAAAGGCTGGAAAGGTATTTATTAATGAACAATTGTAACTAGCCCATTGACAATTGGTTAATTTGGTCTAAGACCTCTTCATTCATGAAGAAAAAAAAATCTTTTTTTCCTCTGCTTGGTGCGCGTGCGATATTCCGTAAGACGGAATATCGGTCGCATCCGCAATTTCAATACATGCGGCGTGGCAACGCGCCTTTGTCTTCCTTTAGGTAGAGGTCATTGTCCATTGTCCATTGTTGAATACCATATTGCTCAAAATTGCTAATAGTTTATATACAATAGGAAATCTAGAACCATGCAACAAATTCTTACTTGCTCCATCCAAGGCAAATCTCCATGCGTGACTGGCAATTCATCACTAAAACCAAGAGTTCTGGTTTCTGATTCAATTAACCAGGCTGGAATTGATATTTTGTCTCAAATTGCTCAAGTTGACGTTCAGACAAATTTGCCCCAAGAAGAATTAATTCGTATTATTCCCCATTATGATGCTCTAATGATTCGCTCTGGTACTCAGGTTACTAAAGAAGTTATCAAGGCAGGATCACGACTGCAAATTGTTGGCAGAGCAGGGGTTGGAGTTGATAATGTGGATGTCTATGAGTGCACTGATAGAGGGATAGTGGTGGTTAATTCTCCTGAGGGAAACACTCTCGCTGCTGCCGAGCATACAATTGCCATGATGTTGGCACTTTCCCGTTGTATTCCTGATGCAACCCAATCTGTAAAAAATGGCAAATGGGAACGTAAAAGCTTTTTGGGCAGCGAGGTCAATCAAAAAGCTTTGGGAATTATTGGCTTAGGTAAAATAGGCTTTCATGTTGCTACTATTGCCCAAGCAATGGGTATGAAGATAGTTGCTAATGATCCATTTGTTTCATCAGAAAAAGCAGAAGAGCTAGGAATTCGTTTGGTGGATCTTAATACTTTACTAAGGGAGGCTGACTACATCAGCCTGCACGTTCCAAAAACTCCTAAAACTATTCATTTGATTGATGAAGCAGCGATCTCGCTGATGAAGCCAACCACCAGAATTATTAATTGTTCCCGTGGTGGAATAATTGACGAAGCAGCTTTAGTCAGGGCATTAGAGCAGGGAAAAATTGCTGGAGCAGCTTTGGATGTTTATGAAGTAGAACCACTAGAAGAATCTTTCTTGCGAACATTAGGATCAAAAGTTGTGTTAACACCGCACCTAGGTGCATCAACTAAAGAGGCGCAAATCAAAGTTGCAGTTGATGTAGCTGAGCAAATTCGAGATGTATTCTCAGGTTTACCTGCACGCTCTGCGATCAATATACCTGTTCCTCAGTTAGCCGTTACAGTTGGCTAGGCAGCAGCCAAGAATGTTGTTCATGAGTACAAAAGCTGTGCAGATTAGAGTTCGTTCATCGAGAAAAATCAAGGGTGCATAATGAGCTTCCTCTCTGCTGTGTCCGCTTTCTAAACTTTTGAATTATTCACCGATTCATCTATGTAAGGGTACAAGTTTTCACTCTTACATAGATGATAACATTTTTCCTTTTTACTATTTTTAACCCCTGCTGTTGAATGAAATCAAAAATCAATTTTCAAGTATTATTGCTTCTTGGAAGCACGGTTGTATTGTGGGCATCTGCCTATTCAGCTATTCGTATTGGACTACAAGCTTACACTCCTGGTTCCTTAGGTCTTTTGCGTTTTTTAGCAGCTTCGATAGTGTTATGCGGCTCTGCTTTGTTCAATCAGGTTCGTTTACCAGACTTGGAAGATGGACTAAGAATTACCTTGATGGCTTTAACTGGGGTTACTATTTACAATATTGCTCTTTGTAGCGGAGAGCTAGTTGTAGAAGCTGGAACAGCAAGCTTTTTGACGGCTACAGTTCCAATTTTTACTGTAATATTGGCGGTTATTTTTCTTAAGGAAGAAATTTATCTCAATACTTATATAGGAATTATAGTCGGTTTTATCGGAGTAGCAATGATCACTTTAGGAGGATCAAGTACACCACAATTTACTTCAGGAGCTTTATTAGTTTTAGTGGCTGCTTTTTCGCAAAGTGCTTATTTTGTTTTACAAAAACCTTTGCTGCTCAAATATAGCGCCTTAGAATTAGTGAGCTATACAGTTTGGATCGGAATGCTCTCGATGCTCATTTTTTTACCACAATTAATCCAAGAAATGCCGCAAGCATCATTTGATGCCACTTGGTCGATAATATATTTAGGAATTTTTCCTGCCGCGATCGCTAATCTAACTTGGGCGAAAGGTCTTTCGCAAACTCTAGCTTGTACAGCATCTAGCTTTTTGTATTTTGTGCCTATAGTAGCTGTTTGTATAGCATGGATCTGCTTAGGAGAAGTACCTAGTGTCACTGCGATCGCAGGCGAATTTATATCTCTTTTGGGAATTTTAATCATAAATGCTTGGAGTAGTTTGTTGTTATTGTTTCGGTTTACTCAGAAAAGAGTTGTCGAGGATCAAGGCTCTGTATAAATTGGCATTTTCTACCAATAACAAATAAGTAGTGAGGCTACTCCGCCTACGCCAGGGCTTGTGGCTTGAGGATTTCTTTAGCATAACCGCCCTGGGCTATCATCTTAAATTCATTTTCCCAACCTAAATTGGAGTTATATTAAACAGGTTGAACCATTTATCAAAAGTAGCGAGGCAAATTGTACGTTGATCCTGTATTTATCAAAATATTGCCTAAAAAACGCTATTTTCGCTAATTTATAAGCTTAGGAGGAAATATTATGTCAAGTCCAGGCTGGTCGCGCACCGAATCACCTTTCCATGCAGGAGAACTAGCAATTCAGGCAAAATTGGGAATACAAGAGCGCATGGATCAA
>JBCCDL010000228.1:0-8147 GCA_039030815.1 Cyanobacteria bacterium P01_A01_bin.83
ATTTTGGATTAATCGCTATAGTAGTGGTCATGCTGACTGTATAGTTACAGAATCCTATCAAGAAAGTCGTCAGTTTGTTCAGGGGATTGATAGTGCTTTAGTGTATATTAATACCTCGCCCAAATTTGAGCGCAATCCCGAGGGTAGCGGAAATGTGTTCTTAGGCATGTCTAATCAAAAGGGATATCGGCAAGGTTTAATTAGTATTGAGACTTTTACCACTATCAAGCAAGTGGTTCAAGGTTAGTTCATCAATGAACAATGAACAATTTCGGGCGGTCAACGTTCATCGGGACTCAGCGTCCCGATGCTGCGTTGACTTCGTCAACATTCGGAGGAGAACATGCGGGACAGGAGCTATCGCTCCAAGTCGCGTCGAAGCGACGCTTGCACCGCAAAGCGGTGCTGTGCCCTTTGTCCGAATTACGCCCTCACAATGAACAATGAACAATGAACAATGAACAATGATTCAACCACAACGTATTGAGCCCAAGCCAGGACAAGAATCAGTCTGGGATTATCCGCGTCCTCCACGGTTAGAGCAATCTTCTAAACATATTGAAATTATTTTTAATCAGGTTAAAATTGCCGATAGCTGCAATACCTATCGAGTGTTAGAGACGAGTCACCCACCTTCTTACTATATTCCACCAAACGATATTCAAATGGAATATTTAGAACCTGTATCTAGTGGCGGATCTTTTTGCGAGTGGAAGGGATTAGCTGGCTATTATAATGTGCGTGTCGAAGACCAACAAGTAATCAATGCTGCTTGGTATTATCCTCAACCGACTACGTATTTTCTACCAATTCAAAACTATGTTGCTTTTTATCCAGGTAAAATGGATGCTTGCTATGTAGATGGCGAATTGGTTAAGGGACAGGCTGGAGGTTTTTATGGTGGTTGGATTACTCAAGATATTGTAGGTCCGTTTAAAGGAGAAGCTGGTACCCTTGGCTGGTAATGACTTGAGTTGACGTACTAATAAATCTAGTTGGACAGAAAAATGCTAAAAGCTTGGTTATTTGGAGTAGGAATTTTATTTGTTTTAGCTGAGTTTAGTATCTGGTTAAAACAGTTTATGTTGCCTTTCCCAATTTATATTTTAGGCGGTGCTTTGCTTGCGATCGCATCTAACTATGAATCTGGTTTAGTAGGTTTGTTTAGACAAGATTCTGCGATCGCAGAGATTACAACTCAAACTGCAACTCTAGTTGAGCAAACTGAATTGGAGGCTAAGGCAACAGCAGTGAATAAGCTCCCTCCAAATGCTAATGATTAGTAGTGAATCGCGCAATTAAAGACTTACTATAAATTGCATTAATATCCGACTGCCAAACCATCACCGCGAGGATCTGCTCCCCCTGATCTTACTTTAGTTTGTGGGTCGATGATAATTAAACCTGCATGTCCCATCACATCTGTAAAATTGGGCTGCACGCTAACTTGATGTCCCCGTTGCCTTAATTGCTCCAAAACAGATTGACTAACTCGTCCCTCAATTTTGAGTTCATTACTCGGTGCCCCCAGGCGTCGTCCTTGAATCCAGCGAGGAGATTCTACAGCATCTTGTGCTGAAAACCCAAAATCAACCACGCGGGTAACAAGTGCAGCCTGAGTCTGAGGCTGTCCATTTCCCCCCATAGTCCCGTAAACCAGATAAGGTTTACTTTGTTTTAAGAGCATGGCTGGATTGAGGGTATGGTAAGTACGCTTGTTTGGTTCTAAATAATTAACATGATTTGGCGCCAGGGAAAAAAACTTACCTCGGTTTTGCAGCAGTACTCCTGTACCTTGGGCAACAATACCAGAGCCAAATCCATCGGCAATACTTTGGATAAATGAGACTGCGTTGCCATCTTGATCTACAACACCCAACCAAGCAGTATCTGATTCTAAGCTAATTGCAGAATTACCTTGAGTAATCTGCATATTAACTTGCTGGGCGAGATTAAAATTGTGAGTTGTTGATAATAGTTGGGTAATTGGAATATCGATCAAATCAGGATCGCTCACCCAACGATCTCTGTCAGCAAATGCTAATTTAGTTGCTTCGATAATCAAATGATAATAATCTGCTGTTCCCTCTCCCAATTCCTGAAGATTAAAGTTGTTAAGAATACTTAAAATTTGTAGCGATGCTATTCCTTGAGATGGGGGTGGTAGATTGTACGCTTTGTAGCCACGGTAATCGACAGATATTGGTTCTACCCATCTAGCTTTATGTCGAGCAAAATCTTCTAGAGTTAACAGCCCATTATGAGACTGTAAATCTTTGACAATTCTCTTGGCAGTTTCCCCGAGATAAAACTCATTTCCTCCTTGTTTGGCAATCCTGCTCATTGTCTCGGCTAAATCTGTTTGGCGCAGGATTTCTCCAGATTGATAAGGCTTGCCATTCGACTTAAAAAAAATAGAGTTAAAACCCTCAAAACGCCTAAGGTTGCCAAATTCTTGGTCTGTTGAATTAAGATTTTCCTGAAGCCATTGATGTTGATTAGCAGAAACGGGAAAACCTTTGGCAGCATATTCAATTGCAGGCTGTAGCAAATCTTGCCACTTACATCCGCCATTCATCTGCTGTTGAGAATAATTGTATGCCGCCTGCCAACCTGCTACCGCCCCTGGTACGGTATTGACTGCTAGATAACCTCTAGCTGGTATTTTCTTGTATCCTTGAGCATGATAAAAATCACTCTTTACATTTTTTCCTGCCGCACCAGTAGATTCCAAACCCTTTATTTCCGTTGTGTTGGCGTTGTATATCAGCCAAAAATTGTCTCCCCCGATAGTATTCATGTGAGGATATACTACAGACATAGCAGCCGCTCCCGCGATCGCCGACTCTACTGCGTTACCGCCTTGTTTTAAAACAGTCAAAGCTACTTGAGAAGCCAAATAGCTGGGAGCTGAAACCATGCCTTGGGTAGACATTACTGTAGTATTAGATCTGCCAAAAAAATTCATTATTTGCGACTCAGTATTTTAAGCGAATAATTCAACGAGATTTATATTAAGAGGGTCACTTTCAGATACAATTGCCATTGGTTAGAGATAAAACAACGGTTGAGTGTATTGAAATGTTTGGTTTTATTAATTTAAACAAGCCTGTTGATTTTACCTCTCATGATTGTGTTGCTAAGTTGCGAAAACTGCTTAACACTAGAAAAATCGGACATGGTGGTACTCTTGACCCAGCAGCCACAGGAGTCTTACCAATAGCGGTGGGTAAAGCAACTAGACTTCTGCAATTTTTGCCTACCCCTAAAGCTTATCGGGCGCGGATTCGTTTGGGAGTAACTACCACAACTGATGATTTAGAAGGAGATGTAATTCAGAGCTGCACTGAGATTAAACTATCACAAGATCAGGTTATTGAAGGCTTACATAGTTTTCGGGGAACAATTGAGCAAGTACCGCCGATTTATAGTGCAATTAAGAAAAACGGTAGAAAATTATATGAGTTAGCGCGGAAAGGGGAAGAAGTAACGGTCGAACCTCGAACCGTAACTATTAACAAAATTGAACTGCTGAAGATCTATCAAACAGAGTTTTATGAGTTAGAAGTAGATATCGAATGTAGTGCTGGTACCTATATTAGAGCGATCGCCCGAGATTTGGGAGAAAAGTTAGGAGTTGGTGGAACTTTAGCTAATTTGGTACGTACCGCAAGCTGTGGTCTAAATCTTCAATCTAGTATTACTTTTGATGATATTGAACAAAAATTAGAGCAAGGGGTTTTTAAGCTGATTCATCCCAGCTTGCTCTTAAAACATTTAAACTACGTTACCTTAAGCAGTGAAGATGCTCGACGCTGGAGTCAGGGGCAGTTGGTAGATTTAAGCCAGGCACTAACTATTAATCAGGAAGTCTTAGTATATAGTCTGGAGTATTATTTAGTAACCTATGGTGAAGATCTAACTTTTTTAGGAATTAGTATTTTATATCAACGCCAGGAAATACTTAAACTCAAGCCTAAAATAGTTTTCTGAAAACGATATCGCACTAATTAATTAAACTTGTCAGCTTCTAAACCGCGAATAATCGGTTCTGGAGTAAAATTTTGGGGATAGTGCATTCCTCGTTCGCGAATCAAATACATGGTTAAATCCATCGTGTGATCTGCTACCCAGAAGCGCGTTACCTGCCCATCAGTAATCCATAGGATGAAATACTCAATTGAAGTGCCGATTCTACCAGTGGGTTCTAATCCAAAAAATTCGCGATCATGCTTCCAATTTAAGTTGACGGCAATAGTAGCGCGATTTACACCATAAATTTCATCTACCAAATCCAATCGGGGTCGAAATCCAAATTGAAATTGAGCAGCCCAATTTTTTAGTGCTTCTCGACCAATTATCGGCATCGTGCCAATAGTGCTGCGGACTTCCACATCAGAAGCGATGACTTCATTCCAAAGATCGAGATTGCGTTCGTTAAAACCTTGATAAATTTGACGACCAATACGTTCGGATTGAGCGATCGCATTAACAACTTCTGATGAATTCATGTTTTTTATCTCCCAAAGAAATCTTTTTTTGTTTCTAAATACAGAATAATCTTTTGGATCAGCAGGATAAATGGGCTAAAATTTATTTTATTATTTACTTTTATTCATTAATAGTTAATGTTGTACGATCGACAGTAAAAATTTTGTTGTTAATTGCTGTGAGAACATGAATTTAGCTGGAGTCGATCTCAATCTGCTAGTTGTATTTGATGCACTAATGGCAGAGCGTCACGTTACGAGAGCGGGGGAAAGAATTGGCTTAAGTCAACCTGCTATGAGCGCAGCCTTAAATCGATTAAGACACCTACTTAAAGACGAGCTATTTATTCGTCGCGCTGATGGAATGCAGCCAACCCGCAGAGCGCGAGAATTAGCTGTTCCATTACGACAAGCACTAATACAAATACAGGAGGCATTAGAACCACAAATTTTCGACCCAGCTACCGATAAACGCATCTTTAAATTGGCAACCAATGACTTTGCTGCGTCGATCTTGTTACCAAAATTAGCAGCAACAATTTGTCAAGAAGCTTCAGCAATTGATTTGCGAGTCTTTTATGCAGATGATTCGTTGGGAATGAAACTTTTAGACGAAGATATAGTAGATTTAGCGATCGCACCTTTTGAAAATTATGGGGAGCAATTTCAGCGACAGCAATTATTAAATCCTGCGAAATTTCTTTGTGTTATGCGTCAAAAGCATCCTTTGGCAGGAAAGCTGTTGACTCTGGAAACTTTTGCTGCGACATCACAATTATTAGTCTCGGCTACTGGCGATGCTACAGGATTTGTCGATGAGATTTTAGCCGAGGTTGGTTTAAAGAGAAGAGTAGGATTTACCGTTCCCAATTTTTTATTAGCTCCAGTCGTGCTATCCCAAACTGATTATATTGCCGTGTTGCCTCTGCGACTGGTAGAAATGTTTCAAAAGAAGTTCGATTTAGTTGCCTGTGAGCCACCCTTTCCCCAGCGCAAATTTCCTTTAGCGATGCTCTGGCATCAGCGTCTTAATAAAGACTCTGGACTATCTTGGCTGCGTGAAACTTTGGTAGCTGTAGCGAAAGAAATTGAATCTTTTAAGTAGTTTGACAAGAGTTCATTACAGAATATTCTAACCAAAATGAGAACCGCTAGAGAGATATTTATAGGCTTCACGGGCATCTTTAA
The DNA here is from genome assembly GCA_039030815.1 of Cyanobacteria bacterium P01_A01_bin.83. Classification (GTDB taxonomy): domain Bacteria; phylum Cyanobacteriota; class Cyanobacteriia; order Cyanobacteriales; family Xenococcaceae; genus Waterburya. The sequence goes on from JBCCDL010000228.1 coordinate 5,679, forward strand.
AAGCAAAGCTGCGATCGATTCTAATCCAGACTTGTTTTGTAGTTAATAGAGTTTGATTATTTTGCTGCTGGTTAAGATTTGGCAAATGAAATTAATTAAGAAGTTCTGGGGTATTCGACATCAGCAGGTGAATTTCTGCTGACTGAATTTGATAGCGTCCATTTAGGTTGCGAACTATCACTTCATTCTCTCCACCAAAAGCAGGTGTCGAGCCATCAAAAACAATATATTTGAACCGCGCTCTTAAGCCATCTTCTAAAAATTCCAGCACTTCGATGTTGTTAGCTATATTGATTCGCTGAGACTGTGCGCCAGCAACCACAGTATTATAGAAAGACTTCATTTCATCAGTATCCCAACCTTGGAAAGTCTGCTGTGAACCGTCAGAAAAGTTAAAAGTGATGCTAAAATCATCGGCAAAAACGCCGCTTTCTTGCATGAGTCGTAGTTGTTCCGTACCTGTCTTTGCATAGATAATAATATTGTTCCAACGTGCAGCCAGGTTTTGAGCGTTAGCAAAGGAGATCGCCTGTTGAGATGTTTCGATCTGCTCCCAAGGCTTCCCATCATCCCTAACATGACTTGTAGGCTTTGCAGAAACGGCGACATTACTAAAAGCAACAAGTGCCAAAGTAACCGCTAACTTCTTAATTGAGTATTTCATTTGGTATTTCTTAATTTTGATTGTCTAATTTTTTCAGGGAAATGAGAGTAGCTACAAACGGACAACTACTTTTCCTTGTTGTTGGTTGTCAAGCAAATATCGATGAGCATTTGCCATTTCCTCAAAGGGAAAAACGCGATCAATAATGGGTTTAAGCTGTCCTGTTTCTAAACCGTGTTTAACAAAAGCAATTGCTTCGGTATAGGCAACGGAATCGTAAGGCTGTGTTTGAGAAAATCTGACTGGGGAATAAGTAAGTTCAAACAAGGTATAACCGCGAATATCCAGACCTTTCCCAATCGCTGCTTGAAAAGGATAGATCGTAGTTGTTAAAGCATCGGGATCGAGCGCGCCATAAGCAATAATACTGCTACCAGGTTTGGCTATGTTTGCTAGCGTGATTAATTGTTTGCCCAAAACAGCATCAAAAATTAAGTCTGTCCCCTGTCCCTCGGTTATTTCCATGACTTTTGTTTCTAAGTCTTCCGAATCTGTGACAATAATGCGATCGCTATTTTGAGATTCCAAAAACTTCCGTTTTGATTCTTTGCGTGTTGTAGCAATAGAAATTGCTCCCACCATACGAGCTATTTGAATCGCTGCTACCCCCAAACCACCTGTTGCTGCGGTTAATAATACATAATCGCCTTGTTTGAGATTTCCGTAATGAATCAAAGCTCCATAAGCTGTAATATACTGCATCCAAATTGAAGCTGCTTCTTCTACTGTGAGATTTTCTGGATAATGAGAAACTGCATAAGCAGGAACGATCGCATATTCTCCATATACGCCATACTCTTGCATAGAAAAGGCAGGAATTGTACTCACGCGATCGCCTAATTCAAACTTCTCAACATCATCTCCTACTGCATCGATAATTCCCGCAGCTTCGTAGCCTGGAATCGAACCAATTTTCGGTTGGTATATATAACTGCCAGACTGATATAGAGATTCAGCCCGATTTATGCCGATGGCTTCAACTTTAATTCGTACTTCTCCAGTTTTGGGCTGAGGAATAGAAAGCTCTTTAATTTCAAAAGCTTCAGCACCACCAATACGATTTAGTTGATAAAATTTTGCGGTTTTCATAACTATTGCGATGGAGATTGAGTAGATTAATTTGCTTGTTGTTTTCACTATAATTTGGCAACAAAATCCATGCAATCAATAGTTTGTATATTAATTATTTATAATATAAATAATGCTGGCATTGGAGTCATATAAATGAAAATAACCAAATAATCTTGTGGCAAAATCCAATTGATCGCTAAAAAAAAGCTTTATTATTTACTTTTATTCACTAATTATTTACGTTGTACGTTCGATAGTAAAAAAATTACTTTCAGGCACAAAAATAAAAGAAATTTCTAGTTGACAAATCCTTGATGCTTTAAATCTGCGACCAAATTTTGCATAATTTCAATGAAAACTCGAACTTTGGCTGATAGATGGCGTTTTTGAGGATAGATGATTGCCAGAGGAACACTGGGTGAAGCGTAAATCTCTAATACTGGTTCGAGAAGTTTTTTAGCGATCGCAGGAGCAACTAAGAAATTATATAGTTGCACCACTCCTATTCCCGTTAACGCAGTCTCCAGCATGGCTTCTGGGTTGCTAAAACTAAAATTACCCATTAAAGGAAGCTGTATTTTGTTCCCCTCTGATTCAAAAGTCCAATGACGCACGCGGTTGGTATTTGGCACGATAAAATTCAAGCAATTATGTCGTTCTAAATCTTCTGGAGTCTTTGGTTTGCCATACTTTGCCCAATAGTCGGGCGTTGCACATATCATTAACTGTGCTTG
>JBCCDL010000229.1:0-8142 GCA_039030815.1 Cyanobacteria bacterium P01_A01_bin.83
TGCTAGACAAACAATTCAATTAATAATCCAAGACAATTGGCAGGCTGATGCGATCTTTCTCGATCCTTTTTCTCCACCCAAATGCCCTCAATTATGGACAGTTGAATTTATTAACCTTTTGGCACAATGCCTATTACCTCATGGGAAACTGGCTACCTACTCCTGTTCTGCGGCAGTACGCACTGCATTGCTTGATTCAGGGTTCATGATTGGCTCGATTACTGGAGTTGGTCGTAAGTCTCCAGGTACTCTAGCTAGTTTGGGGTATAAAAAGTTACCACCTCTATCCTTACAAGAACAAGAACATCTAAAAACTCGTGCCTCAATTCCTTATCGCGATCGCACTTTGCAAGCTAATCTAGAAGAAATTATCCATAACCGTACCCAAGAACAAGCAACAAGTAATTTAGAGTCAACTTCTCAGTGGCGCAAACGCTGGCAGAGGTTGCCAATTTAGCCCAGCCAACCCCGTAAATTTATTTAAGTGGGATTATTTATTCGCCAATGAACGACTAATATTAAACCTAAACTCCGTATTATGCCCGATCACAAACAAAAAATTAACATTCATAATATGTATTAATGACAATTTAAAAAACTTTAGTATGATTAGTATCAAATTTGTCGTTTGATTAGAAGATCCAAGCTAGTCTAGGATCTAAGGACAATACAGTCTCAAACCTAATCAGTTTTTAGCTATTCAAGATTACAAATTTTCATTCCCTAAGAAAAATAATGGAAAAAGTTGGCGGATATCCACTGGTTACTCAAATAGGTTCTTCAGTGAGCGATAACTCTAATTTAACGACTACTAAAATTTTGATTATTGACGAAAATCCTTTAAGTCGGATGACCGCATGTGACCTTTTGTCATTAGATGGTTATCAGGCAATAGAATTAGACAGTTCATCCCAAATTGTGGCAGATATTACGCAGCACCAGCCAGATTTGGTTTTGCTAGATGCTATGTTACGACAGACAGATAGCTTCAATCTCTGTCGTCAACTTAAAGAAAATTACCTGACTGCCAGAATACCAGTGGTTTTTACAACTTTAATCGATAGTAGAGATGATCGAATTAAAGCAATGGAAGCTGGTGGTAGTGATGTTTTGGTTAAACCACTTAATCGAGTTGAATTATCGACTAGAGTCAAATCTTTAATTAATCAAAAGCGCCTCAATGATGGATTTAGTCAAACCGAACAGGTTTTGTTTACCATCGCCAGAGCAATGGATAGTCGTTCAGTTACTAAAGGAGGAAACGTCAGAGTCGATTCTTTAGTTAGGTCTTTTGGTAATTATCTTAATTTAACTACAGAGGAAATTAACGATTTAGCTTTTGCGGCACATCTTCATGATATTGGTACAATTGCAATTCCTGATGCAGTTATGCTCAAAGCTGGCGAGTTGACTACCAAAGAAAGAGAATTAATCAGACAACACGTTTTAATTGGAGAAGAGATTTGCCAACCTCTTCGTAACCGTAGCGGTGTCTTACCAATTATCCGACACCACCATGAAAAATGGGATGGTACTGGCTATCCTGATGGCTTGGCGGGAGATAACATTCCCTATCTAGCTCAGATTTTCCAAGTAATTGATATTTATGATGCTTTGATTAGCGAACGTCCCCACAAAAAAGCCTACAGTCCTGGTGAAGCACTACAAATCATGCAAGAAGAAACTGAAAAAGGCTGGCGTAATCCTAAGTTAGTTGAGCAGTTTACCCTCTTTATTCGATCTCAAGAGCAGTAAATAGCCAACTGAATCTAATTTAATCTTTTATAGCTTTATTATTGATGGTAGTTGGCAACTGGTTTCTAGTTGTGCTTAATATGATTTAGCTCTCAATTGAGGATATATCAGTCAGATTTTGGTATTCTGAGTCACAGAAATTGGTTAAACGATCCTCGATAGCTGATAATAATAAGCGAGGAATCAGATTCAATATCATCAATATTCACCAAGCTATGGCTAAGACTAAGCGCAAGACCTTTTTATTAGATTTTGAAAAACCTCTGTGTGAGCTGGAGTCGAGAATCGAGCAAATCAAAAATTTAGCAGAAGAAAATCAAGTCGACGTTTCTGCTGAAATATCTCAGCTAGAAGCCAGAGCAGGTCAGCTACGGCAGGAAATTTTTAGCACTCTTACCCCTGCCCAAAGATTACAATTAGCCCGTCATCCTCGTCGCCCTAGTACTTTAGATTACATCCAAGCTATTAGCGATGAATGGTTAGAACTGCATGGCGATCGCGGAGGATATGATGATCCAGCTTTGGTCGGGGGAGTTGCGCGTATTGATGGTCGTCCTGTGGTAGTGGTAGGACACCAAAAAGGACGAGATACCAAAGACAATGTTGCCCGTAATTTTGGCATGGCTTTTCCTGGGGGATACCGCAAAGCTTTAAGATTGATGCAGCATGCTAATAAGTTTGGCATGCCAATCTTAACTTTTATCGACACCCCTGGAGCCTGGTCTGGAGTTGAAGCCGAAAAGCTAGGTCAAGGAGAGGCGATCGCCTACAATTTAAGACAAATGTTTAGTTTTGAAGTGCCGATAATCTGCACTGTAATCGGAGAAGGAGGATCGGGTGGAGCTTTAGGCATTGGCGTTGCTGACCGTTTGTTAATGTTAGAACATTCTGTATATACCGTAGCTAGTCCCGAAGCCTGTGCAGCAATTCTGTGGAAAGATGCCCAAAAGTCTGACCGTGCGGCTGCCGCTTTGAAAATAACCTCCCGAGATCTCCAAGAATTAGGTTTGATCGATCAAATTATTCCTGAACCAAATAATGGTGCTCACGCCAATCCCATGGAAGCCGCAGCCAAATTAAAAGAAATTATTTGGCAAAATTTGGAACAGCTATGGCAGATGACTCCACAACAGAGACAAGACTTGCGATACGAAAAGTTCCGCAACATGGGTCGTTTTGAAACGGTCTCTAATTAAAAATTCTGTTTTTGTAGTAGGAACTTACCTTTAATCAATCAAAGTTAATTTGTGCCACTTCATGCTGCATCGAAGAGGATTGTTCCCACAGAACCTAAGAATATTTAGTGATGCTATAATGCTAAAGCAATATTTTGTTACATTGTTTCTAATGTAACTTTGTCAGAAATGTACAGGTTTTCTTTTAAGGTGTGGAGAGACGCATCTTAAATATAGCTAATTTACAGTAGCGAATAGAGCTGCTAAAAGACTTGTAGCATTTTACTATTGGTACCTTCAGTAGCAAATAATACTTGCCTACCCCAAGTTACTGATAATCAATTACACTATATTCAAAAAAACAATTGCAAAACTGTTTTTTTGAATTATTTTGTACTGGTACGTCTATATATCGAATTAAGTTTGGCAAATCAAACGTAAACCGTAATGAATCAACCCGTAAATCAACTGCGAGCAATTGTGACAGGTGCAAGTAGTGGTATCGGTAAAGCAACTGCTTTAGCATTTGCTCAATCGGGGATTGAAGTTGCTTTAGTGAGTCGCTCAGCGGATAAACTCAAAGCTGTGGCTTCGGAAATTCAACTTAAAACTCAAACTAAAGTAGTCATTTATCCAATTGATTTAGCAGTTGTTGACCAAGTTAGCCAGCAAATTGCTGCAATTTGTAATTCATTTGGTCCTGTTGATATTTTAGTTAACAACGCAGGAATGGGTTATACCAACTTTCTAGCTCAGACAACCTTGGAAGACTGGCAAAAAGTATTAGAACTCAATTTGACCAGTGTTTTTCAGTGTGTTCAGGGAGTTTTACCTCAGATGCGCCTGCGCGCATCGGGAACTATTATCAACGTTGCTTCAATAGCTGCATTTAATGCTTTTCCCGAATGGGGAGCCTATAGTGTTAGCAAAGCGGGCTTGGTTGCTTTAGGTAAAGCTTTGTCAGTAGAAGAAAGAAACAAAGGAATTCGTACCACAACTATTTCTCCAGGCTCTGTTAACACTCCACTCTGGGATACAGACGCAGTGCAAGCAGACTTGAATCGGGAGAAAATGTTAACTGCTGAAATTGTTGCCCAGTCAATACTTCATACAGCTTTACTACCTCCTCAGGCGGTAGTGGAGGAGATGATTGTTATGCCTAGTGGAGGGGCATTATAAATATCAATTATCAACAAAAATCAAATAGATACCAGTACTATCCTGTAGGGATAATCTGCGCCAAAATTTAACAGCAAGAGAACAGAGTTTTACTCGAATTAATCAATTATGACAACAGTTTCTTCTAATGGTTCCAATCGTTCTGAATCTTTAAACAGTGATTCTAATCCCCTCAAATCTAGTTTGTTAGACCAAGTTGCTAGCAGACCAGATCGAAACACTCACAATGGTCAAACTGTGCAAATTAAAGCAACTTCTGAAGCTGCTAAAGAAAAAATGATGCAAGCAGTCCACACCATGTTGGAGTCTGTCGGTGAAGATCCAGAGCGAGAGGGATTGCTGAAGACCCCTAAACGAGTTGCCGAAGCAATGCAGTATTTGACTAGTGGCTATAATCAATCTCTTGACGATTTAGTTAATGGAGCTATTTTTGATGAAGGACACAATGAAATGGTCTTAGTCAGAGATATTAATTTTTTCAGTCTTTGTGAACATCATATGCTGCCTTTTATGGGGAGAGCGCACGTGGCATATATTCCCAATCAGAAGGTAGTTGGGTTGAGTAAACTGGCTCGAATTGTGGAGATGTATGCTCGCCGTTTACAGGTACAGGAGCGTCTTACTCGTCAAATCGCTGAAGCAATTCAAGAGGTTCTAGAACCTCAAGGTGTTGCGGTTGTGATGGAAGCAACTCATATGTGTATGTCCATGCGAGGCGTACAGAAACCTGGTTCTTGGACTGTTACCAGTGCTATGATTGGTGCTTTTCAAGATGAACAAAAAACTCGCGAGGAATTTCTTAATTTAATTCGTCATCAACCTAACTTTGGTTAGCAGATATTAAGTAGGTAGGTGTAATTAATTAGAAGATAGTTAACTTAACGAGTAGCAAGTAGCGGGTAGCGACTACTTAAGCAAAAATTCAACTTGTTTTTGTTTTATATTTAATTCTGCCCACTTACTTATTACTACCTCGATGATAATTGAGAAATGATCTACTTTTACTACATTATAAATTCCAATCTAATTATTAGTTTTTTTACGGTGAGCTTTGCCCACCGTTTTTTACTTACCTAATATTTACTAAAATATCTGCTGATTGCGATTAATTAATCAACTAAATCTCAAGAGCTTCTGACACTCTGCTAACTGGCACTTTTCACATTTTAATACGTCAAATTATTTGTTACTTTAATTTAAAGTGGTCTTGCTAACTCTAAATCCCAAGTTGCAAATTGAAGTTTGATAACTAAACTGTTGACATTAAGCTATAAATCTTCTAATTTGCTGATTACATTGCATCTAAGGTCTTAAAAAACAATTGTACTTGTAGTTCTTAAATATTAAATTAATTATGTTGTCTCGAAAATTATTCTTTAAACCGCTCCTAGCTTGCCTTGCTGTAGCTAGTTGTACTTTGGCTGGCATTCATACTAGCGCAGTCGCCCAAGGCGGTTCAGGGTTAGTTATCTTTGGTGATAAAGACGTTGATGTTCTTAGCTATTTTCTTGATTTTGGTGGAGTGGCTGACAACCGCGATCGCTATCGTTTGAGAATACCGAAGAAAAAGCTAACCAATGGTGCAACTCAATTTGTGATCTCTTATCCTGATTATTTTGATGGCAAATTTAACACCGATAAAATAGAAGTAAGACCTAATGGTGAAAAAGATAAAGCACTAGCATTAAAAAATGTTGTCTGGGATGAAGAAAATCGTTTTGTGCAGATTGAGCTGGCTGAACCTCTCAAAGATCCTAAAAAAATTGAGCTAGTTTTTTCTGGAGTGAGAAACCCTGATGTTGGAACTTACTATTTTTATGCTCAAGTATTTCCTGCAATTAATGAGCCTATTCCCGAAAGAGTAGGAGCCTGGGTCATTAACATCAATCCGTAGCTTCAAAATCAACAACATCCATCTTAATTATTACCTGTTTTCTAGTTAGAATTTGCTAACCAAAACCAGGTAATTTAACTTGTTTTAACTTTGATTCTGCCAACTAAAATCGATGATGCTAGCGATCGCTGTTTAATGGTCATTCTCCAATCGTGACAAGTTAATCAAAAAACGAATTAGTCAACTACCATAGTAGGTGTTTTAAACTAATTAATGACACTATATATAGAGCGAACACCAAGAGGGGTTTAGGCTTTGATCACATTAATATTAGCTTGAAACTCGCTACTGGCTACTGGCTACTCGCTACTTAAAAACTAGTTGACCCTAAACGTAGACCCTTAACTTGTCACCAATGGTCATTCTCTGTGCAACTGAAGTTCCTCAGCATTAATTTTGGAAGTTATTAATCTCCAACAGGGCTATTTTAGCGTACAATTATAGATCGTGAGTTTTTACATAAAATATTGTTAAGTTTATTGAGGAAATAACCCATGACTCAGCGTACTTTGGGCGGAACTAACCGCAAACAAAAAAGAAAGTCTGGATTCCGCGCTCGTATGCGTACCAGTAATGGCAAAAGAGTAATTCAATCACGCCGCAAGAAAGGTCGTCATCGCCTCTCAGTATAAATTACTTACTTATTAGTGAGATCTAGTGGGATTGCCGTCAGCCCATAGGCTAAAAAATCATCAAGACTACAGGACTGTTTACGAACAGGGCATCCGTCGTTACAGTCCTCATCTGACCTTAGTTGCTCTTCATAATGCTGGAAATAGAAAGCAAGAAGTTACCCAAAGTGAAATCACTGGGTGTTCAGCATTGGCGGGACAAAGAAAAGGACACGGTGAGCGAATGGGATTAGCCCCGCAAGAGGAGATAGCCTTTAAGGCGTGCAGTTGTCCGACATGCGGCGAACCGAATCGCCTTTGTAGCCCGTATGTGCCGCCAATTACGCCCACTAAGATTGGTATATCTATTGGCAAAAAAGTCAGCAAAAAGGCTGTGGTTCGTAATCGAATTAAAAGACAGATTAAGAGTGCGATTACATCTAATCTAAGTAAGATGGCTCCTGGCTGGAAAATAGTAATTGTAGTTAGACCTGAAGCAATTAAATGCAAATATGAACATTTTTTGCGAGAATTAGAAGAGTTGTTAAAACAAGCAAAAATAATCAATGGGTATTAAAGAAGAAGTTTATTACGAAGGCGGTCCCCATGTCGGAGATTTAATTTTTAATATATTATTAGCGTTTACTGTGATCTGTATCCCTTTAACAGTTGGTGCGATTGTGCGTGCTTTGTGGTTACGTTATCGCATTACTGATCGCCGTATCTGTGTAATTGGTGGATGGAGAGGAACACAGCGAACTGACATTATTTATTCTGAAGTTGTTAAGGTAGTAAAAGTTCCTCGGGGAGTTGGTCTGTGGGGAGATTTAGTTATTACTTTGCGAGATAAAAGTCGCTTGGAAATGCGTGCTGTTCCTCAGTTTAGGGAAATTTACGATTATATTTCAGAAAAGGCAGCTGATAAAACTGGTAGACCTCTAGAAGCTATCAGAGCAAACTAGAGAGACAACTTGCAGTTGAGATTAGTTTTTCCCAAAGCTAATTAATACAATAGAATTCAAAATTAATATTATTTTGTAAAGACTGGACAGATTATAAAATGGATTTTGGTATCGGCTTCCTTTCAAACAACATCATGCTTCCAATCCTAGATTTTTTCTACGGATTGTTACCGAGTTATGGTTTTGCAATTATTGCGCTGACAATTGTAATTCGCCTAGCTGTCGTTCCTCTCAGTGCAGGTCAGATTCGCAACATGCGTAAGATGAAAATCGTACAGCCTTTAATGAAGGAGAAGCAAGAGCAAATTAGACAGAAATATAAAAATGATAAGGAAAAGCGCGACCAAGAAATGGCGAAGGTCATGCAGGAACTTGGCAATCCTTTGGCGGGATGCTTTCCTTTAATATTACAGATGCCCATACTCTTTGCCTTATTTGCGACTTTGAGAGGTTCGCCTTTTACTAATACTCCTTATGATATAAACGTTCAGATTTTGCCGCAAGAACAGATTGAGCGTATTGCACCTCAGCCTTTTGCTACTAAACCTAAAAATATTTATGTAGAA
>JBCCDL010000230.1:0-8134 GCA_039030815.1 Cyanobacteria bacterium P01_A01_bin.83
TCCAGGAATATATTGCCGTGGCACTACGCCGCCGACAATAGTTTGATGAAATTGAAAACCTAGTCCTCGATTCAACGGTTTGATGTCGAGATAAACATCCCCAAAAGCACCATGTCCCCCACTTTGATGCTTATAACGACCGTGACAATTAGTTGAACGACGAATGGTTTCGCGATAGGGTACCTGTGGTAAATTAGTACTCATAGGCAAATTATATTTACGAGCCAGACGGGCTAAAGCTACCTGGAGATGAACTTCTCCTTGACCCCATAAAATGACCTCGCGAGTATCGCCGTGTTGTTCCCAGTGTAAAGAGGGATCTTCTGCCAAGAGTTTATTTAAGGCACCGCTCAGTTTTACCTCATCCTGACGTTTTTGAGGTGCGATCGCCAAAGCATAGACAGGAGCAATCTTGTCTGCCTGAGGTAGCGGTTTTACGGCTTGTTCGGCATTGGTTAGAGTATTCCCTGTAGCAGCATTCTCTAGCTTTCCTAGAGCGACAATACTGCCTGTTGCTGCCCGTTGTACGGGAGTTTGGTGCTGTCCCTTTAATTGATAGATGCCGCTAGTTCTCTCCCCATTGAGAACCATTCCTTCAGTGAGTTCACCCTGCCAAACCCTGACTAGAGATAAACGCCCTCCTTGATTGGTAAAGTAAGTTTTTAAAACCTGGACAATAGTAGTGTCTGATGCTAAATCGGTTTGCAGACCGCGACGTTGCGCCGTAACTTCAGGAGAAGGAGCTTCTTTAACTAAAGCATCTAACAAAGGTCGTACCCCAAAGTCCTGTTCTGCCATACCAAAAAAGACAGGTACAATTAAGTCTGCACTCAACTCTTGCTTAAGATCTTGAACTATTTCGGCTTGGGGTGGTTCAATTTCTTCAATTAACTCTTCTAGCAGATGATCGTCAAAATCAGCTAGGGTTTCCAGCATCTCTTGACGGGTAGCTTGTTCCAACTCTCTTAATTCTGCTGGTAAGGGTATTGGATCGGCTGGTTGTTGGGGGTGATATTGATAAGCTTGTTCCGATACCAAATCAATATAGCCAATGCAATGTTCACCCTGATGAATTGGATACTGCTGTGGTGCCAAGGGTCGACTCGAAACTTCTTTAAGTGCCTGAAGTAGTTCTCGGTAGCGATACGAACTACGGTCAATTTTATTAATAAATACTAGATGAGGAATTTGCCAATCATCAAGAAACTTAAATAAAGGTGCCAGGGTTAAAACCTTCTCCACCAGTGGCTCACAAACCACTACAACCACACCCGCACCAACTAAAGCATTATAGGTTTCTTGGATAAATTCTACTGAACCAGGACAATCTAAAAAAGTTAAGTTAATTCCTTGATGTTCGGTACTTGCAACCGATAACTCAACGCTAAAGGCGCGATCGCGAGCCTCATGTGAGCTATCGCCGACGGTATTATGCTCTTTAATACTTCCTTTACGAGTAATCTGCTTGGTAACGAATAAAATACTTTCGAGTAGTGTTGTTTTGCCGCTAGAGTATGGTCCGACAATAGCCACATTACGAGTGTTATTGATGTTACTTTTACTCATAACTCAACCCCGTGAGATAATATTTATTTTTGCTATGAAGACGCTGTGCGATCAACTACTACTGTAAATCGCTCATCAAGTATTATTATCTCAGCTCTTAAGCTTTTTATAACAATCTCTGTAGCTTTCTTAATGATTAATTTTAAGTTAAACATTGATCATTGATTGGCATCAATACTTGTAATAAATTAGTTTGATTGTGGTTAACATTAAACAGCAAAACTCAATTTATCTACACAAAACTATTATTAATAATAACAAATATGATTTAATCAATTATAGTCTTTTATAGCGTTTCTAATAGTTAAAAAGACTGGCTCAAGCGATCGCTATTTAAGCAATTTAATTATGATTTAAAATCTGATGCCAGCTACCAGATTGATTCTAAATCTAAGACAAATCCCGATAAGATATCTTCTCCCCACAGGCTGCTGGGCGCATTTAAAACCTCAATTTCCTGATGCTGACGATAAATTTCTACCTGCTGTTGCCCAGGATTAATCAACCAGCCCAATCGCAGTCCATTATCTAAATACTCTCTCATTTTCTCTTTGGTTTTAGCTAAGTTGTCCCTAGGAGAAAGTAAGTCCACTGCAAAGTCAGGACATAAAGGCAAAAATCTTTGTTGTTCTTGTTCAGTTAATGCATCCCATTTAGACAGAGGTATCCAAGAAGCATCAGGGGATCTATTAGCACCATTAGATAAAATAAAGCCAGTAGAAGAATCAAACACTTTACCTAAATTATCTCGATTGTTCCAGATCCATAATTGAGCAATAATTCCCGCGTTTTTATTGCCTGTGTCTCCTCCAGTGGGCGGCATAATTATTAAATCTCCATTAGCATTGCGTTCGATCTGCAAGTCGCGGTTATTGACACATAGTTGATAAAACTGTTCGTCGGTTAATTCAATAGATTGGAAATCAAGGGTAAAAGTATTCATGGATCATGTTTTTTAGTAGCTATTAGCTATTAGCTGTTAGCTGTTAGCTGTTAGCTTTTTAAAGATGTAATTATAGCTATCGAACTATAAGTTAAGATATTTTTGAGTCTCTTTGCGCCAAGCGCGACTTTGCGCGAGACTTTTTAAACAGTCTTAATCTTCGCTTCGACTTCTATAAATCGACTTTTTTATATTTTATACTTCGGTCTAGCAGTGATATAAATTCGACAGTAAAAGATTTTTTGGAAGACGATGCACACCCCATCCTACATCTTGCGACAAACACGAGTAATATTTCCAATTAGTTGCAAAAAGACTCCCATTAAAAAAGTCACCCAGTTAGAGCGACTTAATTTAAGAACTTGAATTGAGGGAATTGTGTTGATCCAATTAATTACCTATACAAAAATCAGATTACTCCAATTTCTTCAGATTTTTAATACCACCTAAGAATTGATCTGTCATCAAATTCCAAACAGTTCGATTTTCGTTAATCCGAACGTTAGCTTGCACACTCATTCCAGGCTGAATAGTTTCTTTTTTGTTTTTCACCATGAGGTAATCTTGTTCCAAATCTACCCGCACGGTATAGCGGAAGAAATCATAGGGAGGTTCTGGTTTTAAAGCACTGGCGCTAATAAATTCCACCTCACCATCGATACCGCCATATTGTCCAAAGTCAAAGGCAGTAACCCGCACGTCAACCGACATTCCTTTTTTCACAAAACCGATATCTTCTGGGGTGACAAATACTTCTGCTATCAGGTCTTCTGTGGGAACAATTTGCAGTACAGGACGTGCTGCTTGACCAGAGGGCGGAACATAACCAGGATAAGCCCGCAGGTCGAAAACATCTCCTGTAACAGGAGCAACAATAGTTTTGTATTTAAGGTTTTGCTCGGCACTACTAATTTGACTATTAATTTCCGCAATCCGCTTAGCATTTTCGACAATAGTTTTATTTAACTGACTATCTATTTCGGAAATGCGTTTGCGATTTGCTGCCCTTTCGTCAAAAGCTTCCTTTTGAGACAGAGTTGTGGTGTTATTTAGCTGTTCTCTTGCCTGGGAAATATCTAGCTCTAGTCGCTGTTCTTCTTGCAGTAGGCGGTTTATCTCTGCTTGGATTGTGGTTGCCTCTTGTCGCTGGCGATCGCGCTCTAAATTACCTTCTTTCATGGCATCAACCATTGAGGCGTTGCGATCATTGATTCTTTGTCTTTGCTGATCAACCTGTATCCTAGCGATGCCTCCTTCTTCATAGACAGGCATAATGGCAGCTAGAGTTTCTTGTTCAATTTTGATACTGTCTTCTGCCTGTTGTCTGGCTTCTTTATTACGCTCGATAATTTCCTGTAAATTCTGTTTAGAGGTGGCTAACTGCGCTCGACTATCAGCTAGTTGGATTCTGTTTTGCTCTAGCTGTTTTTCTAGCTGCTCAACTTCCAGTCTGGCGGAGGCAGTTCTCTCTCTAATATCTGCTTGAGATGCTTTCATTCTTAACTGTTGTTCGGCACTCATATCACCGCCAGTTCCACCTAAAAGACCATTAAACATCTCATTCTCATCCTTGAGTTCTGCTCGGTTACGAGTCAGATAAGCTATCTCTCGGGGGATGTCTAACGAGGCGATCGCGCCATCAAAATTCCGTGAATCGATATCTCCCTTCATCAAGGCTCGATAGAACTTATTTTCCTGCTGCAAGGACTTGCGTACCTCGCTTAAAGAGGCTACCTCCGCTTCAGAAGTAGTAGAGTCGAGAACCATCAAGACATCGCCCTTTTCAACTCGTTGCCCTTCTTCTACCTTGACTTCTTCCACTACACCATTAGTCGGCACCTGGATTTCCTGCACTTTTCCTGTCGGCTGAATGGTACCTTGTGCCGGAATTACCTGTTCAATTTTGGCAAATCTTGACCAGATTAAAGCAAATGCTGTAACTCCCATGATGCATCCCATAGTCAATCGCGACCACTTAGGAGAAGGGCGCAACACTACGGTTTGCTCAAATTTGCGAGTCTTTGCTGAAGCGGGATTACGTTGAGCTAAAGCGGATTTTTGTGGTTCAGATTTACTACTAACTAATTCTCCTGGGGGATATGACTTTTCTGGAGTAGTTACCTGTTCTTTGGCTAGACTTCCTACCGAAGACATTAGGGGTAGTTTAGACTCTTGTTGGGGTTGAGGCATTGACAAGTTACGATAAATCCCTGGTCCAATTTGAGCATAACCACGATGAACCGATCTAATAGCATCGGTTAACTCTTGGGCTGGTGTTCCTTTGAGTAAATAACCCATTGCTCCAGAGTTTAGGGAACGGGACACGTATTCTTGAGTATCAAAAGTACTGAGAACTAAAACTTTTACTTCAGGAAATTGCTGACAGATTAGCTTAGTAGCATCCATGCCGTTCATGCCAGGCATTTCCATGTCCATCAGCACCACATCAGCACCAAGAGACTCAACCTGCTTAAATGCATGCTCCCCATTCTCGGCAACACCAATTACTTCGAGATCATTTTCGGTTTTGATTAGGGCTTTTAATCCTTCCCTAATCATTTTTTGGTCGTCAACAATCAGAACGCGAATTTTATTTTCTAGGTCACTGCGATTGACCGTTGATGTCTGACTATTTTCAGTAACGTAATTACCATTACCATTGCTGGATGAATTCATAATTTAGATATTTAGTAACTTCTTCAAAATAGGGGGTTATGAGCTGGCTTATAAAAGAAACAGCTTAGTGCTGGTTAATTAGTTCTTTCAGTACATATATGAGTATTTTGAGGGAGAAAGATTAAAGCAAGTTAAATTATAGATATCAAGCATAACCGATCATTCGTAACTAATGTTTTATTTAGATACGGTTGAACATTTAAGTTTAAGCATAGTTATAAATTTTAAGCTCAATAACGATATTATTCCCACTTAATGAATCGTATGCTGCAAAAACTTAAACAAAATCTCTCTAGCATATAGTTAATTTTACTAAAGGTCACATTCTCCAGAGTTTACAAAGTTAATATAAGTACCATGCCAAACTATACTTTTTTCTTAAATAAATCGAGAATCAACAGCCTGAATATCTAGTCTATCGATACTTGCTCCCGTCAACACAAAATTGGCTGGGAATGTATAATCCACTCTTGAACCTGAAATATTTATTAATTATGACTTCCACTAAATCAGCATTAACTGGGCAAAATCAAGATAAAAATCTCGAATCCATGAGAAAATTTGCCCAAAAGTACGCTGAAAAAACAGATACTTACTTTTGCAGCAATTTATCTGTCACTGCTGCCGTTATCAAAGGATTGGCTCAACATAAAAAAGAATTAGGTTCTCCTTTGTGTCCCTGTCGGCATTATCAAGACAAACCAGCAGAGGTTAAAAAAGCTTACTGGAATTGTCCCTGTGTGCCCATGCGTGAATCAAAGAAATGTCACTGTATGCTTTTCCTAACTCCCGATCATGCTTCTGCGGGGGACACCCAAACAATCACAACTGAACAAATAATTCAACTGTGTCAGGAAATGGAATAAGTAAATTAAGCATCTTATATTATAGTTAGTCGCTTTTGTGCTGTCTAGTGACTAACTGGATTTTTTTCTTTTCCACTGAAAAACTTTTAACCAGAGACAGAATATCTGCGATCGCTCGGCTATTGATCGCGTAATCGCTCTCTGGTTACATCTATACTTTAACTAAGCAACGTTTAATTTGTTTAATAGCTTCTTTGACCCCTCAGACTTTCATAAATACGCTTGGCGCTTACCGCAACACCGTCAAGATCGGGATATAATTTCTCGGCTATTAATAAAATTCTATTCATCAAAACAACAAATAATTACTTGAAGTTAACTTTCTAACCCATGTCCTTTGGTTTATGAATTGCCTCAAGAATTATTACAGCCGTTTTCAGTTGAATAGACTACGCTCTAAATTAATTGGTTCGTAGCTATTAGCTTTTAGCTCTTAGCTCTTAGCTTTTTTAAATTCAATTATTGTGGTCTACTCATATGAAAAGCGCAGTAATATAAAATTCAATTTTTGCACAAAGGGTAAATCTTTGAGAAAAGCGATCGCATAATTGAGCGTCAAAGTTAATTATGTTATAAAACCAGTGTAAATACATAAAGCGATCGCCTGACTTCCTACTTTAATCAAACAGGCTGTATATCTAAATGTTTTGACAATGGAGCGCCATTTACCTGCTGTCGCGGCGGTAATTAATCATAAGTTAGATGTTGATAGTGCAGTCGCGCAAGTTGAGTCACAATTAACCTGATCTTAAAAATAGTTAATCGCTATGAAAAATATTGGAATTCCCCATCAATACGCATGTTTTGCATGTAGAAAAAGCTTTAAAAGAAAGCAATTTTCAAATTCGTTTAATCGGTTTATGACATCACGACAACAATCTCGACAGCGTCAAAAAATAGTAGAATTCAATGCAGCAAGAGTATACAAGTGTCCTGAATGCGGTGGAAAAACATACTTTATGGGTTTAGATTTTAAAGCACCAAAAAAATCGGATACCAAGGCTTGGCATGAAGTAGAAATGTTTATTAAATCGGGAAAGGTATATTATCGGGGAAGCCAATCAGACGGTTAATATTATTCTCTGTTACCATCTCATCTGTTTGAAAATTAGCAATCAAGCGATCGCATAATCTAATACCTAATCAAAAAATGTGACAGATTTTCTGCAAGACGAGTATTGCCTACACTTCTGGTAGACAGTGTTTAGTATAAGCTGCTATTTATTTAAATAATATCTGGGTTAATCTTATGACTGCTAAAATTAATTACAGCTAATAATCTATTGACTCAACAAATCAACCAATTTAAATTTACTCAATTTAGTATATCCAGGTAATTTACGCTTTTTGGCAATTTTCTTGAGTTCAGTTGTAGTTAAAGTATTTAAAACTTTTGGCTCTTTAATATTATCGGGAATGGGTTTAGGAGTAAGATAAAATACTTGCTCTAAAGCTTTGACTTTTTTACCTGCGGTGATACCACATTGCAACTTAGTGACTGGTTTAAAATCTTGCCAATATTGTCTTGGTGCTTCATCTATACGATTAGTAGCTTTAAGAATATTCAGCTTTTTCAATGGAGAATCAGACTGTTGAACCAGATATTCCAATGCTGACTTAATTTCATTAGTTGATGCTGTAGATAAATTTATTCTTGGTACTTCTTCTCTTGCCAATATCCTACTTAATTTAGCAGTTGTTTCACTATCGTCAGCAATAATACACCAAACTTTTTCTAATCCTGCTACTTCAGCCACGGCATAGATAAAATTATTGCCAATAACTTGATAGCTATCTTCGGCAATTTCTTTGACAATTAAAGGTATCCAATTTCTAGCATCATTATTACTTAGTTCTTGAGCAGTAGCATTAATTAAATATTCAGACTCAACAACTTTATTATTGGGTTCAATTAATTCTAAATCGAGATACATTAAGTTCCCGACATCACTTAAATTACTCATTGTAAAAAATATTCTTTTGCTAATAGTGAATAATAATCATATGCTGCCTTGCTTTTATACACAGCAGGGATCTTCTCAAAAGTAGAATATGCTATGTGAGCATTGCTGGGCAGTTCAAA
>JBCCDL010000231.1:0-8126 GCA_039030815.1 Cyanobacteria bacterium P01_A01_bin.83
GATCCGAGTTTACCTCAAGAACGCAGGGAATATATTCTCAAAAATAGCCAAGTCAAACTTGTCTTAACCCAGTCTTGGCTAAATGAGAGGCTTTCTTGGTCAGAACAACTGGTACGGCTGTGCCTCGACGATCCCGAGCTATCTCATGAAAATAAAGAGCCTCTGGAGTTGATTCAGACTGCCGATGATTTGGCTTATCTGATTTATACTTCTGGTTCTACAGGTACTCCCAAAGGAGTGGCGATCGAACATCGGGGGGCGGTGAACACGATTATCGATATCAACCAACGCTTTGGTGTTAATTCATCTGATCGAGTGTTAGCTTTGTCTTCCCTTAGTTTTGACTTGTCAGTTTACGATATTTTCGGCACTTTAGCTGCTGGAGGAACAATAGTTATTCCCGAAGTTTCGGGCGATCGCGATCCAGCCCACTGGGCAAAATTGATAGTAGAACATGAGGTCACTATTTGGAACTCAGTGCCAGCCTTAATGCAGATCATGGTTGACTGGGCTAGAGATGAACCTCAAGTTTTGACAAGTCTGCGTTTGGTCATGCTTAGTGGAGATTGGCTACCACTAACTTTGCCCCCTCAAATCACAAATCTCAACAAAAATATTCAAGTAATCAGCTTAGGAGGTGCTACGGAGGCATCTATTTGGTCTATTCTTTATCCAGTTAAAGCAGTTGAGTCGAATTGGAAGAGTATACCCTATGGTCGTCCGATGGCTAATCAGCGTTTTTATGTCCTCAATGAATTACTAGAAACTCGTCCTGTGTGGGTGACCGGACAACTTTATATTGGGGGCGTTGGCGTAGCTAGATGCTATTGGCAGGAGAAAGCTAAAACTGAGGCTAGTTTTATTATCCATCCCCATACCAATGAGCGGTTATATCGCACAGGTGATTTAGGTCGTTACCTCCCTGATGGCAATATTGAATTTCTCGGTCGAGAAGATTTCCAAGTCAAGATTGGCGGATATCGTATCGAGCTAGGGGAAATTGAGGCAGTGCTAATGCGGCATCCTCTGGTTGAAAAAACGATAATTGCCGCAGCGGGCAAGCAGCTGAGTGAAAAACGATTAGTAGCCTATGTAGTTGCCAATCAGGAAGTCTCCTGTGAGGAACTAAAACTTTTTCTGGGAGAAATGCTTCCGAATTATATGATCCCTTTAGCATTCATATTTTTGGAAAGTTTGCCCCTCTCGGCAAATGGAAAAGTAGATCGAGGTGCCCTACCCTCTCCAGATATTTTTATCCAAGAATCAGAGGGCAATTATGTAGCCCCTCAAAATGATGTCGAGGAAACCATCGCTGCGGTTTGGCAGGAAGTGCTTAACTTAGAAAAAATAGGAGTAAACGATAACTTTTTTGAAATTGGCGGTAACTCATTACTGATTACCAAAATTTACAGCAAGCTAAAAAATGTATTGTCGAATGAGCTAGAACAAATATCTTTAGTCGATTTGTTTAAATATTCAACAATTCATTCTCTTGCCAAACACGTAACTCAGTCTCGAGTGCTACCAGAAGTGGAGAATTCTCAAATGGTCGAGCAACTGACAGCAGGAAAAACTCGACTTAAACAGAGATTAAAAAAATCAAAATCAAAAATAGCTAATTGATAGCTTGATCTTGAATTAGCGTCATATCGTTTACGAGCAAAACCACCCATTATTTATGTAGGTTTCGATCAGAAATAGCTTAACTATGCAATCTCAACTAACTGGCTTAGAAGTAGCAGTAATAGGAGTTTCAGGGCGTTTCCCTGGCAGTAAAAATTTAGAAGATTTTTGGGAAAATCTGGTAAACGGAGTAGAACTAACTTCGGTTTTTACAGATTCTGCATCCGATAAAACCATCAAAGCAGGTGCGGTTCTTGAGGATGTAGAACTCTTTGACGCGGAATTTTTTGGCTACAATCCCAGAGAAGCCGAAACTATGGACCCACAACACCGTATGTTCTTAGAGTGTGCCTGGGAAGCCCTAGAAAATGCTGGCTATAACTCTGAAACCGAAACTAGACCGATAGGAGTTTATGCTGGTGTAGGAATGGGGACTTATTTGCTCTATAACCTTAGTCCTCATCAGGAATTAATGGAATCAAGGGGATTTTTGCCGACTTTAATCGGAGTCGATAAAGATTATCTACCCACTCGCGTCTCTTATAAGTTAAATCTTACTGGACCGAGCGTTAGTGTGGGAACAGCTTGTTCGAGTTCTTTGGTAGCAGTTCACTTAGCTTGTCAAAGTTTGCTGAGTGGTGAATGCGATATGTCTTTAGCGGCTGGAGTGGCGGTCAAGGTTCCTCAAAGTGAAGTAACTCTTTCTCCCAACGAAATTGCTGCTGCCGATGGACACTGTAGGGCTTTTGATGCTAAAGCAAGTGGCACTATTGGCGGAAATGGCATCGGAGTTGTAGTTCTCAAAAGATTGGAAGATGCGATCGCCGATCGAGATCGCATCTATGCAGTCGTCAAGGGATCGGCAATTAATAATGATGGTGCGATGAAAGTAGGCTACACCGCACCTAGTGAATCAGGTCAGACAAAAGCAATTAAAGCAGCTCAGATCATGGCTGAGGTTGAGCCAGAAACTATTACTTATTTAGAAGCTCACGGCACTGGAACTCCTTTGGGAGATCCGATCGAAGTGGCAGCGATGACAGAAGCATTTCGAGCTAGTAAGAGTAAAAAAGGTTATTGTGCGATCGGCTCGGTAAAAACTAACGTCGGGCATTTGGATGCTGCTGCTGGAATTACGGGTTTTATTAAGACTGTATTATCACTAGATCGTCAACTGCTCCCACCGTCGATTAACTTTGAGTCTTCTAATCCTCAAATTGATTTTGCCAATAGCCCCTTTTACGTTAATACTGAGCTTAGGGATTGGAAAACCAATGGTACCCCTCGCCGTGCAGGAGTTAGCTCTTTTGGATTTGGCGGCACCAATGCTCATGTAGTGTTAGAAGAGGCGCCCCTTAAACAGTTAACAGTTAACAGTAAACAGTTAACAGATAGAAAAAATTATCTTTTAGTTCTTTCAGCTAAAACTAGTTCGGCATTAGAAACGGCAACGACTAATTTAGCCCATCATTTACAGCGGCACCCAGAACTTAACTTGGCTGATGTGGCGTATACCCTGCAAGTCGGTCGTCAGTCATTTAATCATCGTCGCCTGGTTTTAGCCACAGATATCGAAGATGCACTTCAAGCCCTAGAGTCAGAACCACAAAGAGTTCTGACTAGTTTCACTGAATCGAGCGATCGCGATGTGGTGTTTATGTTTACGGGGCAGGGAGCACAGTATGTGAACATGGCAAGAGAAATATACCAGAGTGAACCTACTTTTGCCGAACAGATCGATATCTGCAGTGAATTGCTTCAGCCACAACTGAAACTAGATTTACGTCAACTTATTTATCCGACAGAAGCAGATGAAGAAACAGCGGCGCAGCAATTACAACAAACGGCAATTACCCAACCAGCACTATTTGCGATCGAGTATGCTTTGGCTAAACTATGGATGTCCTGGGGAGTCTATCCCGTAGCCATGATCGGTCACAGCATTGGCGAATATGTAGCAGCAACTCTTGCGGGGGTGTTTTCCCTAGAGGATGCATTAACGTTGGTAACTTTACGGGGTAAATTGATGCAGCAACTACCTTCGGGAAGTATGCTAGCAGTTCCCCTATCTGAGGGAGAACTAGAACCTCATTTAGGCAAAGAACTCTCTGTGGCAGTAATCAATGGTTCATCCTCATGTGTGGTTTCTGGTGCAACCGAGGCAGTAGAAGCCTTACAGAATAAGTTAGGGAACATGAACGCAGATTGTCGTCTGTTACGTACTTCCCATGCTTTCCATTCGCCAATGATGGAACCGATTCTAGAGCCTTTTCAAGCGCGAGTTGCCCAGGTTAGCCTCCAACCACCGCAAATTCCCTATGTATCCAACGTCACTGGCACTTGGATCACTGCTCAAGAAGCAACGTCTCCATCTTATTGGTCAAATCACATCAAGCAAACGGTGCGTTTTGAAGAAGGTTTACAGAACTTGTGCCAAAAACCGACACAAGTTCTGTTAGAAGTTGGCCCTGGTCGAACATTAAGTAAATTAGCTCAACAGCATCACCAAAAACAGCCAGAACAGTTAGTATTAAATTCATTACGCCATCCCAAGGAAAAGCAATCGGACATAGAGTTTTTGTTGCAGACATTAGGTCAACTATGGCTGGCTGGAGTACAGGTAGATTGGTCGGGATTTTATGCCAAGGAAAAACGCGATCGCATTCCCTTGCCAACATATCCTTTTGAAAGACAGAAATACTGGATTGAACCACCAGAGCAATCTGCTAGTAGTCGCCAGGTAACTTGGGAGAAAAAGCACGACATTGCAGATTGGTTCTATATCCCATCATGGAAACGTTCCATTGCTTTAGCAAGTCAATCGAAGGAGAAACAGGTTCAGTTATGCTCTCTTATCTTTATTAATGAGAGCAGCTTAAGTTCGCAACTAGTAAAACGACTTAAACAGCAAGGTCAGGATGTTATTACTGTGAAAGTTGCATCGGAATTTACCAAGCTAAGAGAAGGAGTATATACTCTCAATCCTCAACAGAGTAATGATTACAATGCTTTAATTCAAGAACTTTTAGCACAACAGAAGATTCCCCAAACAATTGTTCATTTATGGACTGTTACATCGGACAAGTATGGAAAATCAGGACTTGAAGGGGTTGACCAAGCTCAAGAACAAGGGTTTTATAGTTTGCTGTTTCTAGCACAGGCGCTAGGTAAACAGAATTTGACTGATGAGTTTAAGATCACTGTCATCTCTAACAATCTACAGTCAGTGGTCGGAGATGAAACACTCTCTCCAGAGAAGGCAACTTTGCTCGGACCTGTGAAAGTGATTACGCAAGAATATGCAAACATTAGTTGTCGTAGCATAGATATTGTCCTTCCCTCTATAGAAAGTTGGCAGTCAGAGAAACTCATAGATAATTTGTTGACGGAAATCACAGCACCCATGCCTGAGAGGATTATTGCCTATCGTGGTCATAATCGCTGGGTGCAAACTTTTGAGCCAGTCAGATTGGATGAAGTTCCTGAAAAGTCACCATGCTTGAGGGAAAAAGGGGTCTACCTGATTACAGGTGGACTAGGAGGCATTGGTCTTGTACTGGCGGAGAATCTGGCAAAAACTGTGCAAGCTAAACTAATTTTGACTGGACGTTCTGCTTTGCCTAATCGAGAAGAATGGTCACAATGGCTAGATACTCACGATAATACTGATAAAATTAGCTGCAAGCTGCGGAAATTACTTGAGCTGGAAGAATTAGGTGCTGAAGTTTTAGCAGTTAGTGCTGATGTGGCAAATCTTGAACAAATGACCGATGTACTCACTCAGGCTCAACAGCAGTTTGGTTACCTCAATGGTGTAATTCATGCTGCTGGAGTTCCAGGTGGCGGGGTAATTCAAAGGAAAACCCAAGAAGAGGCAGAAAGAATCCTAGCCCCCAAAGTCAGGGGTACACTGGTTCTCGATACTATCTTCAAGGACGTTGAGCTAGATTTTTTCATCCTGACATCATCAGTTGTTTCTATTTTAGGGGAATTTGGTCAGGTAGACTATGCTGGAGCTAATGCTTTTCTTGATGTTTTTACTCACTACAAAACATCACAACAAAACTCGTGTACCCTATGTATCAATTGGGCAGCCTGGCAAGAGGTAGGCATGGCAGTAAACACAGCACGACCAAAAGAACTCCAAGAATCGTACCTGGAGAATCTTCAACAGGGAATATCACCCCAGGAAGGCATAGATGTTTTGAGGCGACTTTTGGGAAGTACTCTGTCTCAAGTGCTGGTATCACCCACTGATTTCCTCGGTTTGTTAGAACAGTACCATAATGATCGGGGACTACTTGCCCAGTTAGAAAAAACCGACATTTCAAAACCGCAACATCCACGACCAGAACTAAGTATTGCCTATATTCCTCCCAGAAATGAGATAGAGAGCAAACTTGCTAACATCTTGCAGCAACTTCTCGGTATTGAAAAAGTAGGAATTTATGACAACTTTTTTGAGTTAGGTGGAGATTCTCTACTTAGCATTCAGGTAGCATTAAAAGCCAAACAAACTAATTTACAACTTATGCCCAACCAGCTTTTTGAGCATCCAACAGTTGCCGATTTAGCAGCCGTAGCTGGTACGCTTCAGACAATAGAAGAGGATCAGGAAAATGAGGAGAATATGGATGTCGAAAGCATAAACTACGACCAGTCTGACAAAACTGAAGATTATACCCCTTCAGACTTCCCTCAAGCCAATCTGACTTCAACAGACCTTGACAAATTATTAACGAAAATCAACCTTAAAGATTGAAAAGACAAACAGATGCTAGCCATCTATTGCTAAGATTTGATTTATGCCAAAAAAACCCATGAAATCACAAAATATCCAAGATATCTACGAACTCACTCCGATACAGCATGGCATTTTATTTCACTGTGTATATGCTCCCGAATCAGAATTCTATTTGGTTCAAGTAATTTTTGACTTACGTGGCAAATTAAACTTGATTGCTTTTGATCGTGCGTGGCAGCAATTATTAACTCGTCACACAAGTTTACGTACTAGCTTTTATTGGGAAGACATTAGCAAACCACTACAAGTTGTCCATAAGGAAGTAAAAGTACCCGTAGAGCAACAAGATTGGCGGGGAATAGATCCAGTTGAGCAGCAGAAACAATTAGAGTCATTTCAAAAGAGCGATCGCCAGCAAGGCTTTGATTTGTCCCAAGAATGCTTATTGCGAATAACTTTACTCCGTCTGACTGACTATTCCTATAAATTCATCATGACTGGGCACTTTATCAACGCTGACGGTTGGTCTTCATCGATTATTATTAATGATTTTTTGCAACTTTACGAAGCATTTTGTCAGGCTCAAGAGAGGTCATTAGCAGCTGCTACTCCCTTCAGAAAGTACATTAGCTGGTTACAGCAACAGGATTTATCCAAAGGCAAGGTGTTCTGGCAAGAAGCACTCAAGGGATTAAAAGTGCCTACTCTTCTAGCCAATTTGTATGCTGACAACTTTTCTAGCCAGGAAAAAAGACATGATCATCAAAGAATCTTTCTATCGGAGATTAAAACAGCGGCACTAATGTCCTTTACACGACAGCATCAAATAACGCTGAACACCCTCATTCTCGGAGCTTGGGCTTGGCTTCTAAGTCACTACAGTGGTGAAAAAAAAGTTGTCTTTGGATGTACTACTTTTGGTCGTCCAGTAGATATCCTAGGAATCGATTCAATGGTGGGGAATATGGTAAACAGTTTACCCGTATGGGTCGAGGTGGATGATCAGCAGCCTTTAGTAACCTGGCTAAAACAGTTTCAACAGCAACTGGTTGAAATGCGTCGGTATGAATACATTCCGCTAGTAGAGATTCAAAAGTGTACTGAAATGTCACCAAATGTACCTCTTTTTGAGAGCCTAGTAGTCTTTGAAAAATTACCATTATCTTCTCAGTGGTCTACCCTTAAAAGTCATGGAGGGTTAGAAATAGAGGTGGCTGATATTTGGTACAAAACGAACTATCCCCTAAACTTAGTAGTATATCCTTCAGAGAGATTGATACTTGAAATCGCTCACCACTGTCATCTTTTTGATGCCACTACAGTTACTGGTATGCTCCAGCATTTGGAGAAATTGCTTCAAGACATAGTAACTAATCCTGAAGTTCGTCTTAAAGACTTGTCGTTATTAACTCCAGCTCAGCAGCAGCATAGCCTAATGCTGGAAAAAGAAATGACATTTGATTTTGATTTTGCTTCGTGTATTTAAGCAGCTAGCTAAGACGAAATAGGTAATTTATGAGAGCAGATTCAAGCTATGTTTCTTAATTAATTTGCGTTTAGAAAATTAAACTTGAAAGGAGATAAAACTTTGAATATTTTTGAAAAAAGTGAGTCAAATGTCAGAAGTTACTGTCGCAGTTTCCCAGCTATCTTCCATAGATCTAAAGGTTCTATTGTCTACTCTGATTCAGGACAAAAATATATCGATTTTCTGGCAGGTGCAGGTGCATTAAATTATGGGCATAATAATGACTACATA
>JBCCDL010000232.1:0-8126 GCA_039030815.1 Cyanobacteria bacterium P01_A01_bin.83
ACAGTTAGCTGATTAAAGTTAACTATAATTTTATTTACCTAGATGGGTGTAGTTTTGAGATTAAAAACGAAACTACGCCCATCAATAAGTGGGTAGGTGAAATTAAATATAAAATAGTTGTGGCAGGGGTTAGGGTGTAGGGGTTAGGGGTCAGGTCAAAGATTGACTACTTGGGTTTTATAAATTATTCTGCCTACCTACTTATTTAGGTTTACCTCAATAAATTAAATTTAATTTTCTCTGGCAAATAAATCCTACAAGCCTTAAAAATTGACAAAAGTATTGAGATAAAAATCAATCAGCGCCTCGCCCCAAAATAAGCTTAATACTCCACCCAAAGCCAAAAAAGGACCAAATGGCATTGGCTGTTTTTTTCCCAAAATTCCTAAAGCGATCGCACCACCGCCAATAATTGAGCCTATACCACAAGCAATAAAGCTCGATAATAGAACCTGCTTCCAGCCAATCCAAGCACCGATAGTTGCCATTAGCTTACCATCAGCATCCCCCATCGCCTGTTGTCCTAGCATTATCAGACCCACAAGAGCAATTAGTTCTAATAGCCAAATACCAACCACAGCACCACTGATGCCAAACATCAGTTGATTAGCCATTCCCTTTACTTGAGACAATTGCCAGCCAATAATACCTTGAAATACCAGACCTAATACTAAGCCTGACTTAGTTAGGGAAGATGGCAAAGTCATAGTATCTAAATCAATTAAAGATAAAGATAGTAACCAAGATATAAAAGCACAGTAGCCGATAGTTTCAATACTGTAGCCAAAACGCCAGAACACCAGCATATACAACAATCCAGTACTTGTTTCAATAATTGGATAGCGACTGGAAATTTTGACCTGACACCAACGACATTTCCCTCTCAGCCACAACCAACCAAAGATAGGAACGTTTTCAGTAACACCCAGCCTATGGAGGCATTTAGGACATCTTGAAGGGGGATGAATTAAAGAGATCTTGGCAGGAATACGATAGATCACTACGTTAAGGAAACTACCGATACAGGCACCAAAAATAAAAGCGGTGACAAACCCCATCGCTGTAGCTAGGGTATCCATAATTTAGTTATAAGTTTGAATAAATATAGAAATCAAAAATATCGAAAAGTTAGCCATATTGATCGGCAATATTAACTTTAATAGGCTTCGGCTTCTATTTGCTGTAGAGGAATAAAATATTCTCTTGGTAAGAGAATTGGCTTAGAACTAAAGGACAATTGTCCTCGATGACTATCTCGATCTATTATCACTCCCATTGGCTGGTTCTCTATCGTAAGATTAAGGTGACAATAGTTACGATAAATATTCCTTGCTGCCTTGATTAAACTAGGGTCAAAAAATATCATATTTGAGGCTTGAGTTTTGGCTGAATTTTGATTGCGAGTTGATTGCTTATAATTCACGACGCGATCCCTAAAAAGACAACTCCAAATTTAACCTAATTTTTTTCAGAAAGAAGTCGGAAAAAGTTAATTTATATGACAAAAGTTGGCAATTACTGAGCCATCAGGAGTAATAACTAACTAATGCAATTGTACTTCTGGTTTTTAGGTTTTTTATTTAATCGGTTAATATAGCTGTTTTGCTGGTCAAAAAAAATGACCCGTTCATTAGTGACAGGTCATCATACTTATAACAATTGAGGTGATTAATACTAATGAATTTATAATCTTCTTTTATAATAGATGCTTCAACTCTGGCTTATCATGCAGTGACTTAACTACCTGCTTGATATCTTGAGTATGGTGCTTATCTACCACCAAAGTAACGTTACCGTCTCTAACTATCACCACATCCTTCAAGCCAATGGTGACAATTACTTCTGATTCTTCACCAGAGTAGATAACTGCATCTTGAGTATTATGACCAATGTGATGACCCAGTTCGACATTTTTACGATCGCCTTTGAGTAATCGCTCAACTCCATTCCAGTCACCAAGATCATCCCAACCAAAATTAGCGGGTAAAACACAGGCTAAGTCGGTTTTCTCCATCAGGGCATAATCAATGCTTTCTTTTTCTAATTCAGCATAAGCATCACGACCTTTTTCTAATAGTGATTGCAGTAGTTGTGGTGCGTATTTTTGTAATTCTTCTAAGACAACTCCTGCCTTAAAAATAAACATGCCGCTATTCCAGCTAAATCTCCCTGTATCAATAAAAGATTGAGCAGTAGCGCGATCGGGTTTTTCAGTAAAGCGAGTAACTTGATACACAGGCAAATCCTTAAAATTACCTTGTTGCTCTCCCTGTTCAATATAGCCATAGCCTGTCGCTGGCTGATTGGGGGTAATACCTAAAGTGACAATTGAAGGTTTAACTTTCGCTTGTTCCACAGCAGCAGATAAAGTCTTTTCGTATGCCTCCGTATCCCCAATCCAGTGATCTGCGGGAAAAAAGCCGACAATCGCCTCTTTGCCATATTTCTTAGATACCTCTAAGGTTGCCCAGGCTACGGCAGGAGCAGTATCTCTGCCTTGAGGTTCTACTAGAATATTGGATTCGGGCAAATTAGGAAGTTGCTCTTTGACGCCATCAGCAATAATTTCTGAAGTAATTACCCATAGATGTTCCCAACCTCCTGCCAAATTGAGTAGGCGATGGGCAGTTGATTGCAATAAACTTTGGTCGCTGCCATCAAGGCATAAAAATTGCTTGGGTCTTTTAATACGGCTAAGGGGCCAAAACCGCTCTCCTTTACCACCAGCTAGAATAATGGGAATTAACTTTGTTTCCATTGATGTTTTTTTGATATTGAGGACATTAAGCAAGATCACGACAGACTCTAGATACTGTAAGCAAATAAAATTCAAGCTGCAACTTTTATTAGTTGGCTAGGGAACCAAGTCACGCGATCGCATTACTAGTCTCGCATCCCATGAAGCAGGAGTCTGAAATTACGGTGGTACTATATAACTTATAAAATTGTCTACCTGATAATTACGGTCATTTTCGCGAAGTCGCTCCCTCAGCCCCGTCGTTTGCGGGGCGTTAGCCTCGCGCTCAAGATGCGAAGCATCGCATTGCGCGTAGGCGCTGCCTTTGCGCGCGGGGTCTCTCTGACTGACACGCCCTAGTAAAACAGAACAAAAATAACTCAAAATCTAATAGTCGGTTGCTCAACACATTTGCTGTGTCTCTTAAAAGCTAAAATAATTTCTAAGTCTGGTATTTTCCAGCTACAACAGTTTAAATAATCTTAAAACAAAAAGTAATCATTTAATTGGCATCAATTTAACAGACTGGGAAGTCACAAACAACAATAATTGGTATGAATCAAAAGCGATCGCGCGGAAGCAAAAAATTGTCTTTCATACTTCAACAATAGAGAAGTAATAAGACAAAAACTTCCAGAGCGACTGGCTAGACTGCCAGAGGCTGCTCAAAATTTAGTATCTTGAATTGGATTCAAGCAGCAGGGGAATCCTTGTCGGGCGAACCTCAAGACGAAGAAATACCCGAAATCACCGAAATCGATAAGCTTCAGACTTTTATAGGCAACAAGAGAAACAAATACTGGGTCTGGACAGTGGTTAATCACCAGAAAAAGGGTATTATTCTTTAGACAATTGGCGATTTGCGAAGCATAGCCGAAGGCATCGCTCTCATCAGACATTTGCTTTGCTATGGTCGATTATTAAGTGTTGGCACAGCTTTTGGTACATTACGGATGGCTGGAAAGTTTATCCAATGTATATTGAGTCAGAAGACCATCTCGTCTCCAAAACTTATATGACCAGAGTACAAAGGCGCTTAGTTCGCCGCATGTAGGAGAAAATACTCGTCTTAGGCATTATTTGGCTCGATTACATAGAAAAACGCTTTGTTATTCCAAATCTTTGGTCTTTCTTAAATATTCAATTCGTCTGCTATTGCATTACCTAAGATTTGATACTATCCCTTCTTTTGCTTAGAGCATTACGCATTTACCAACGCCCTTTCGATATTGGGAAAAAGTAAAGTGGATTAGCTAACCTAATGCTATTTAAAGCTTAGATGATATTTTTAAGTACAGCCAATATATTGCGACAGCCGTTGCCAAACCTAAAATTATTCTGTTTATTAACTTTGTCAGGAAGTTTCGGTTTTTGTTTTTACCAAAACTAAGAGTTACTCCACCGAATAAAAGTAACATTATCGCCTGGAGATATTTCTGTTGATAGATAAAAGCTAAAGAAACAATTATGTAAATGACTTGGGTAAGAATAATTATCCGCTCCCAGTTTTGAGATTTTCGATTATTTGTCATTTGTTTAGTTCTTTGGCTCGTATTCTAAATCTAAAAAATTATTTTTCTATAACTTCTTTTTATATTCCCGCGTGTCCCAAAGCAATCCCAGTAAACAACATGCCAAATACTAAGAAAGGCTGAGCGCTGGCTTGATATTTAACGTCATTTTCTAAAGGATTACGCAAAAAATACATATCTTGAAACACGATTTGAGGAATAACTAGCAGAAATACAATAGTGGCATAAAGATTCTCGTGAATTGCCACTAAATAACCAGCGATGCCAATCTGAAAAATATCGATCGCCAAGACGCAAATCCAAGCGGCAGTAGTTACGCCAAACATTACAGGGAGGGACTTTAGACCCAATTCGCGATCGCCTTCGACACTTTTGAAGTCGTTAACAATCGCAATTCCTAGACCAGCAAAGCTGTAGATCAAAGTTAAAATTGCGATCGTCCAGTTGAGATCGCCAAACAAGGCATGACCAGTCCACCAAGGTAAGGCAATATAGCTCGAACCCAGAGCATAAGTACCCAGCCAACCGTTTTGTTTTAGTTTTAATGGTGGTGCAGAATAAATGTAGGCGATAAACGAGCCACCCAAGGCGATACAAAGAATAGTAGGAAACTCATGACCCACCGCCAGATCTAAACCATAGGCTAAGGCTATTCCCGCTATTAATAAAACAAAGATCTGAATTTTAACTTGTGGCAAAGAAATTGCCCCTGAGGGAATGGGACGATAGGGTTCGTTAATCGCATCAATTTCGCGATCGTATAGTTCATTGACGGTTTGGGTATAGCCAGTCATCAAGGGACCAGAGAGCAGCATACAGGCGGCGGAGAGAAAGAAATTTTCAACCGTCCAAGTATAGTTACCCGAAGATGCCGCCCCACAAATTACACCCCAGATTAGAGGAATCCAGGTAATCGGCTTCATTAGCTGTAAGCGTATTTTCCAAAGAGAAGTTGCTCCTGAAGCAGCCCCCTTCATCCCTAACAACTGACGAGCTTGGGAATTTCCTGAATTATCTGGTTGTTCTGGTTTAGTTGTGGAATCAGACATGATGTTGGTTAATTGCTAGGAAAGTAATTAAATATTTATTTTATGGATGTAGCTGATTATTACTGAACAATGCCTGTTGACTGTTAACTGTTAACTGTTAACTGTTGACTGTTGACTGATTCATCCAACGGTTACTTCAAGATAGCCATTTTGAAATTTAGCACCAGTTACCGAGCTACCACGCCAAGCAGGAGGAAGAGTAATATTGCGTCGCTGATCTCCAGCCTCAATAGTAATTTCAGGACCATATTGAGTTAACTTAACGTCCTTCTTCTCAAATCCAGGTAAAAACACCTTGACTTTACGCTCTGCCATTACAAACTCAGTTGCTTTGGGAACATCTAAGTTATCAGACATGATGGGCAATTGATCGATGAGAGGTTGCCAATTATTACCATCATATTTAGGTATCGAGGTAACTTTTAGGGGAGTAAATTCAGTAGCGATTTGGTCTATGCCCTCTCCCTGATTAACCAAAACTCCGCCAACCCCTAAACCGACCTGTTGAGCGCTTCCCCAAAGATACTTAGCGGTTGCTACAGCCGCAGGATCGGAGGTTGTTACTAAATAAGCCAAGACATTGCCATTACTTAAGGCTGCTGTGCCATCTGACAACATTTGCGTCGCTGGATTATCGGTGTTGGTATTAATATCGTTAGCAGTCCAGGTGGTGTTTAAGATGGCGCTAGATACTGGCTGGACAAAGGGAGAAAGAGTTTTGACAATCTCAGATTCAGTAAAAACGCCACGAAAGCGACGGAAATACCAGCTTAATATTTCAGGCATACCAAACATTCTCAGAGTGTCGATGCCCCCTGTACCATCATAAATAATTACGTCGTATTGATTACTTTGATAGTATTCGCGGATAGTATTAAGAGCCAAAGCCCGATCCATTCCAGGTAGAATGCCTAACTCTTGACCATAAACCTGTTTAAGAATTGGCGATCGCAAATATTGAGCTTCGAGCTGCTTAACCTGTGACCAGCTATTTTCTAGCAAAACCGCAGAGTTCAACTGCATGGCTGCAAAATTAGTACTCAGAGTTTGAGGTTCAGTAGTAGGAGTGATTCCTAATGCCATGCCCCAAGCAGGGCTAGAATCCTGACCCATTAAAAGCACTTTTTTGCCTTCTGTAGCTAGCTTCTTAGCAGTTGCGATCGCGTTAATGGTGCGACCCGTACCGCCTTTACCTAAAAAGGTGACGATCAAGGACATATTTAAAAATTTAGTCTGTTATAGATTTTATTTATTATGACTAGTTTACGGGCTTTATTTCATCTTCAAAAAACCAAGTGGAAGTGCGATCGTCAAATTGAACCACCACACCAACGCCACTACCGTCAGTCATTTTATATTCTTTAACTGTGCCAACTTTACCAAGTTTGCCAGCAACGCTACCATTTACTCTATCTTTAATTCTATAAACTTTTACTTTTTGCCCGATTTCCATTGCGATTTATTTATCCTGAATTATAATGAGCCATCTCACAGTTTAAAGCAAAATCTGCCCTCTTTGAAGCTAGTTACTAGTAAGGTTTATTGACTTTAGGCTGTTGAAACTGCAAACTCATCTCAGTTACACGGGGAAAGTATTAGAGATCAGACTTGTTGCCAGTTTCATCGTTGAGGCACAAGCTGTTGGTTTGAGAAAATCTTGCCATTCGACCTTAATTGGGCTTTGATTGTTTACAGATCTCAGAATAATGCTTAGGGTCTTTGTCTTTTTGAGGTGGAAACTCTGACCATTATTCAAAATCCAACCAGAGTCAACAGTTTCGTTATCATTATTTTCGCTACTTTTGACTACAATTACCTGCCATAGACAAAATTAGTTAAAAATCACTATATGGTAACATCTATCCCCAAAAATCTACGAAATCAGGAATTATCTTGGTGTCGAGAGCTACTGATTGTTTTAATTAGACGGAACTTAAAAAGGAGATATCGAGGTTCTTTTTTGGGTATTTACTGGTCTTTGCTAAACCCTTTGGTAATGACCAGTTTATACACAGCAATTTTTGGCGCTGCTTTTGCTCAATATTATGATAATTCGGCGCTAAATTACGTTTTGGCGGCTTTTACAGGTTTGGTTGTGATTAATTTTTTCTCTGCTTCTACGGCTCAAGCATTATCAAGCGTGGTAGAAAATGGCTCAATAGTTAATAAAATTAGGCTACCTCTATTTGTCTTTCCTCTATCAACTATCGGCGCTAATATTTTTCAGCTACTGATGGGAGCTTTTCCTCTCTTAGTTATTATTACTCTGATTATCTCCAAAAGTCTGATTAATGCTTTAGCTTTATTCTTACCAATTACAGGATTAGTTTTGGTATGTACAGGGGTTGGTATGTTAATGAGCGCCCTTTACGTGTTTTTCCGTGATTTATCTTACTTCTACGAGCTGCTAACTTTTTTACTGTGGATTAGTTCTCCCATTTTTTATCCAGTTGATATTGTTCCTGAAAGTGTCACTCGATTTTTACTTTTCAACCCAATCCTGCCCATCATTGAGAGTATCCGTCAGATTTCACTCTCGGGGGATTTACCAGACTTGACCTTGATTGCTCATAGTTTGATTAGTGGTTTGATCGTTTTGACTATTGGCACAGTGGCTTTTGCCAATTGGCGTTCGCAATTTATGGATCTACTATAAAAATAAAATTAGATCATGCAAGAATCGATTAGATTAGAAGAAGTGTCTCTATGGCGTAGAACTCAAGAAGAGTTTTCCTACGATTTAAAAAGAACTTTACTTTCTTTTTTAGAAGGAAAGTATCGACATCCAGCCAAAAAAATTGTCTTAAA
>JBCCDL010000233.1:0-8112 GCA_039030815.1 Cyanobacteria bacterium P01_A01_bin.83
GCAAAACTTTTCTCGTAGTTGGATATGCTAAAAGCAACTTAGAGTATCTCTTGGATGGATTAAAGTCTGGTTTTGAGGGTAGGAACGAGATTGTAACATTGCAGAAAAAATTATTTTAAATTTATTAATTAAATTTCAAGTTTCTATAACTAAGAAAGCTCAAGGTAAGTCTTGGTTGGTATTGCTGATGCTGAGTGGTTATTTAAGATAGTGAAGTAATATGAAATACAAAAAATAATGCAACATATTAATGCGTAGGGGCGAACCGCCCTTCGGGTACTCTTCGAGAAGGCTTCGCCTACAGCAGTCGCTCACGGCACGGGAACCAACAAGATCGCGCTGCTTCACCGTTCGCCCTTACAAAGTTTTTATTTGTAGCAGACATTAGAGTAATTCACATAAAATTCAACAACGTACCTGCACAGGGTAATCGCATCAAAATAAGATAATGCTTAGATAACAAGGTTTTCTCGTTTTTATATTTTTGTAAACGATTACCGAAATCTTTGTCTTGAGTAGGTTTTAAAATTAGATGCGATTGCCCTGCGTACCTGCATCAGCGGGCTTTTTGTAATCTTACACTGGCAAACAACCTGAATTAAATACCTAAAATAACCTTAATTTTCAGATCGGTTAATCTACTATCTTGTTAAAAGTATTTCTAGTAAAGGAAGTTAGCTAAATCAATTAAATAAATCAGCGACCGCATTTGTAAACAAGAATATAAACGCCTTTTGTTGAATAATGTTCAAGCTAAAAACATGAGTTACTGTATCAATCCTTGGTGTTTCCATCGCCAAAATCCTGACGAGCTAGAATTCTGTCAGAGTTGTCATACCAGTTTGATTATTAACGAACGCTATCGAATTATTCGTCCTCTGCGAGAATCAAATCAGCATCACCATACAGAAATTTTTGAAATAGACAATCTGGGAACGACTAAAGTTCTAAAGGTTTTAACTAGCGATCGCCACAGACTACTTGAATTGTTCGAGCAAGAAGCTAATATTCTCAAGCAATTAAAGCATTTAGACGTTCCTTTAGTTGAGACCTACTTTACCTTTTCGCTGCAAGATAGCGGTAAACAACTACACTGTCTGGTGATGGAGAAAATTCCAGGACAGAACTTACAACAGTGGTTGGCAAACAACGAAGTTTTATCGGAAGAATTGGCGCTGAATTGGCTGTTACAGCTAACTGAGTTTCTAGAAAAGTTACACCAGGCAGAAATACTACATCGAGACATCAAACCATCAAACATTATGCTGCGTCCCGATGGAAGACTGGTTTTGATTGACTTTGGCACAGCCAGGCGGATTACAATAACTTATGCTGAAAAACTCGAACAGGGAGATCTGACTAGAGTATATACCTGTGGCTATACCGCACCAGAGCAAATTGAAGGTCAAGCAAGATATCAGTCGGATTTTTTTGCTTTAGGACGTACTTTCCTACATTTGCTCACTAAAACACATCCCGATCGGTTGTTACAAGACCCTCAAACCAATAAATTAATCTGGCGATCGCAAGCAACCCAAATTTCTGTTCCCTTAGCAAATTTACTTGACGAGTTAATTACACCAGTACCTCAACAACGTCTGGAGCGACCACATTTACTAGTTAAAAAAATAAAGTTAAATCGAGAACTATCAACCCAGGAATTGCCCAGTGGCGGACAGCTACCAAGATTTAATAGAGCCAGAGGAAACGTTCGTTCGTTTAACTTAACCAATAATACCTGTTCTAAGTTAGCCAAAATGCTGTGTATCAGCTTGGCGGTTGCGCTAATGATTGTGGGGATTAGATCCCTTGGTTGGTTGCAAACTTTTGAGATCTCGGCTTTTGATCGCTTTATGGAGTTACGACCCATAGAACAAACAGATTCACGTTTTCTGATTGTTACTATCAATGAGGATGACATTCAGTATCAAAATCAACAAGGGATGCCAGTTAGGGGTTCGCTGTCAGATGAAGCACTACTATTGCTGTTAAAAAAACTAGATCGATCCCAAGCTAGAACTATCGGCATCGATATTTATCGCGATTTTCCCGTCAATCCTCAATATGGCGAATTAAAAACTTATCTCCACTCTAGCCAAAATCTATTTGCTCCCTGTAAAGTTCCTGCACCTGAAGATGGCGACTCAGATGGTATCGCTCCTCCCCCAGAAGTACCAAAATCCCGCATCGGTTTTAGTGATTTTGTTGCCGATGACCGCGAGATTGTCCGTCGCCATTTAATTAATTTGACCCCCACAGTCGTTTCCGCCTGCGCTCCCGAAATGGCATTGAGTCTCCAGATTGCGCTTCACTATCTCCAACAACAAGGAATCAAGACCAATGTTACCCCAGATGGACAGCTAAAAATTGGTGAGGTTTTGCTCAAACCCTTGGATAACCACACCAGCGGATATCAAAATTTTGATGCTTCAGGATATCAAATCTTACTTAACTATCGATCCTTAACTAATTTTTCAGATATTGCCCAGCAAATATCTCTAAAAGAAATTTTAAATAATTCTAATTTTTCTGCTTCAGAACTTACACAATTGTTTGAGGATCGTATAGTTTTGATTGGTGTCACTGCACCTAGTAGCACTGATAGCTGGAATACTCCCTTTAGTAAGGGAGTATCTATTAAGCAAGAAATTCCAGGAGTTTTTATTCAAGCTCATGCTATTTCTCAAGTTGTCAGCGCGGTTTTGGATAAACGATCTTTGATTTGGTGGTGGTCTGACTGGCTAGAATTCATCTGGATCTGGGGTTGGTCTGGATTGGGAATTGTTTTGGTTTTAGTTATTCGACGTCCCCTAAAATTAGGATTAGCGATCGCAGTAGCTCTGTTGCTTTTATTTGCCATTTGCTTTGGTATTTTTATTCAGGCGGGATGGATACCAATGATTCCAGCAGCGTTAGCTTTGATTATTACTTCAGTAGTCATAGTCCGAGGGAACATCCACTTTTCAATTTAATAAAAATACTCAAATTAACCACGTTGCGTCAAGCATCGTAATTTTAATATTGAAGAGACATCAAAAGAATTTCCCGAATTTTTTCTGACAACTGCCCATTGATTAAATTGTTGATCGATCCTTGTATCTTGAGGACGATTTTTTAATTTCTATTGCTGTATCTTTAGAACTATTTCGTCATTGCGATTTTTTTACCTCATTTTTTTATTATGAGTATTTGATTTAATACGTAAGCGGGATTCTTTCTACATCGATTAATGAGATGATCTTGATAAAAGCAATATTGAAACCAAAAAACAATTTATGAACTCCAAACTAAAAATATATTTTAAATTTAAATGTTTATTTTCATTTATTTTGCTGGAGCTTCTAATAATTTGTAACAGTTTTACTTGGGCGCAAACCAAATCTGAAGGATTTAAAGATGCTGCTGAAACGAGACAAAACAACTCTAATGAATCTAATGAATCTAATGAATCTAATGAATCTTTACAATTGCCTTCTCGTGGAGCTCCAACTGGACGTCGCCGAGGAGGAACGAGTCGCAATGGCTGCCCAGCTCTCGACTCACCGCCTACTGCTTTAGTGCCAGGATCAGAAACTTTTTCAGGACTAGCAAAATCTGAGTCGTTTCTGGCTTCAACTGTATCAGAAGATCCTGCATTTTGGCTTTACGTACCCAAATTGCCAGAACAAATGCAGACTGGAGAGTTTGTTTTACAGACAGAAGCAGGAAAAGATATAGCACGAACTCAGATAAAACTACCATCAACGGCTGGAGCGATCGCAATTGCTCTGGCACCTGATTCTCCAAACTCACTAACTGTCGGGCAAAAGTACCAATGGTATTTTAAAATTTATTGTGACAAACCGACACCAGATAGCGATTATGTGTTTGTCGATGCTTGGATTGAAAGAATTGCATTAGCACCAGAGCTTAAAGAACAGTTGCAAATGTCTAACAAAGCAGATCACGAGATCTACAAAAATCGCTCTATTTGGTACGATGCTCTCAGTAGCTTAGGCAAACAACTACAAACCGATCCCAACAATACAAAGTTAAAAACAGATTGGTTTAACTTACTAGAATCAATTGACCTAGGTCATCTTAGCGATCTTCCTGTTGTCAAAATTTACCAATTATGAAAGTTTGGTGCTGTATCTTGGCGCGATCGCGATCGCGCTAAGATAGTCGTTTTATAATATGCTACTTGATAGTCAGAATAAAGCTTTATTGGTGTCTTGATAGAGTTTTCTAACAGAGATTGATATAACGTTAACTATACACAAACAATTTCTATCTGAAATTATAGGTTTATTAAGTTTAAATTAAACAAAACATAATTTGCGCTGTTTTATTGTTATCTAAAATTAAAGATACCAAATTAACCTAATTTTAGACTCTGTGAACAATTGCGATCGCCTTAACTCCTCAGTATCCAGTTTCTCTAAATATTTAGCCTTTGTTATTACTACCCTAATCTTTAGCAGCAACTGTACTTTAGTTAAAAGCCAACAGCTCGATTCGACATGGCAAAAAGACCTCGCCGTCACTCAAGCTCAAATTCTTCCCGACAACACATTAGGAACTGAAAGCTCTCAGGTGCGAACTAACTCTGGGATTGATAATCAAGAAATAATAGAAGGTGGCGCACAGCGTCAGGGTAATCTTTTTCACAGCTTTAGTCAATTTAATATCGAGGCAGGGCAAGGAGCTTATTTTGCCAATCCCGAAGGAGTTACTAATATTTTTAGCCGAGTAACGGGGGGTGATGTCTCAGAAATCATGGGGACATTGGGAGTTCAGGGCAATGCGGATTTATTTTTGCTCAATCCCAACGGCATTGTTTTTGGAGAAAACTCTAGTTTAGATCTCAATGGTTCATTTGTCGGCAGCAGTGCTGACAGCATATTATTTGATAATGGTTTTGAGTTTGGTGCCGATAACCCCGAAGCACCACCTTTGTTAACGGTTAATATGCCTCTGGGTTTAAATTTGGGCAACAGTCCAGGGGCAATAGTCAATAACTCGATCGCTGATGATGTAGGACTGCAAGTATTATCAGGCGAAAACATTAGCTTAATCGGTGGCGATATCTCCATCAATCGAGGAATTATCACCGCGCCTGGGGGAACAGTATCATTAGGCGGTTTGGCTACTACAGGCTCAATCGCGATCGCTGAAGCCGATTTTGATTTTCCTCAACAAGTTACCAAAGCTAACGTTTCTTTAACTGATGGTGCTGTTGTTGATGTTACTGCCGATGGTGGTGGCTTTATTAACGTCAACGCCAATAACACTGTTCTCAGAGGAAGTAGTGCCTTATTAACAGGAATTGCTGAAGATGGTGGCTCGCCCAATGCCCAGGCGGGAGATATCAATCTTGATGTCAGAACTTTAGCTGCCAGTGAAGAATCTATCATAGTTAATGATACCTCTGGACAAGGAGATAGCGGGCTTATTTCTATTCGAGCCTCCGATACCGTAGAGTTGTCTAGAGCGGGGATTTTTAATGATGTAAATCCATCTGCCCAGGGTAATGTAAAGGGAATTGAAATTGATACTGGTTCGTTGTCGGTTGAAGGTGGAGCAGTTATTTCTAGTAGCAGCTATGGAACAGGAAATGCAGGAAATATTGACATTGACTCAGACTCTTTGTCGATCGCTGCATCTGTATTAGATACTAGCAATTATGAATCGGGAAATGCAGGCAGGATCGCTCTTAGTGCCAATAATAATATAACGATTGAAAATAGCCTGGTTTACAGTCTCTTAGGCTCTTCCCAAGAAGATAGTACCAATGGCGGGATCGAGATCGATGCTGAATCCCTATTTGTGACCGACAATGCGGAATTAAATACTAGCCTGATAGATGGTGGCAAAGGCAGTGCGGGAAATATAGTAATCAACGCCAACAACACGGTTACTTTTGATGGTGGCTTTGCTAGAGGAAGATTAGAAAAAGGAGCAGAGGGTAATGGTGGCGATATCCTTATTAATACAGGCTCGCTGTTAGTTACAGGTGTAGATGAATTAATTGCCAATGCGAAGGTAGGTCAACTAGTTACCGCAACATTTGGACAAGGAAACGCAGGTGATGTAATTATTAATGCCACAGGCGACGTTACCTTAGATGGAAACGGAAGCGATATATATACCTTGGTTGCATCAGACGAAGGAATAGGTGACGGTGGCAACATCGAGATTAATAGTAGTTCTTTATCGATCAACAATCAGGCTCGATTAGTGGCTAGTAATGAAAACATCGGCAATGCGGGAAATATTTTCATTAATACCGATTCTTTTTCCGTTGCTAACGAAGGTAAACTTATAATCAATCCTTCATCTACAATTACTGAAGTTGATGAAAACGCAGAAGGTGGCAACATCGAGATCGACACCAAATCATTTACAGCTACCAGTGGAAGTTTATTGACTGCTGCAACCTGGGGAACTGAAGATGCTGGTGATGTAACCATTAAAGTCAGCGAATCCGCTTTATTGGATGGAGCTAGTATTAAAGCGATCGCCAGAGGAGCGGGCGCAGCAGGAAATATAGAATTAGAAATAGCAGACTCGTTGGTATTGCGTAATGGCAGTCGAATTACAACTACTGGCGGTAGCAATAATCTCAGAGGCGGTGGAGGCGACATCAATATTAATGCTAATCAGTTAGAAGTGGCAAATTCCCTAATTGATGCCTCTACTTTAAGCGCAGAAAATGCTGGCTCGATTACGATTAATGCGAAAGAATCGGTACGAATTACTGGTTTTGGTTTTGCGAGACTGCAAGCCACTACTATCGCTCCAGCATTGGAAGATCCAGAAATTATTAATAATCTTTTTTCTGCAGAAGATATCAATACTTTTAATCCCGATATAGCTCAAGGAATTTTTGCGATTACCAGCGAACAAGGAGAAGCAGGGGGGATAGAAATCAATACTCCTCAACTGAGTGTTACAGATGGAAGTATCATCGGTACATCTAGTATCAATGAAGGAGAAGCAGGAGCGATTGTCATCAATGCTCCTCAACTGTTAGAGATAGACAGTTCGGTCGTTTCAGTTTCCACTCTGGGGACAGGAAACGCAGGTGATATTGAAATTAATACGGGAAAACTATCCATCAGCAATGGCGGACAGATAACAGCTACCACTCTAGACACTGGTAATGGGGGAAATTTAACAGTCAAGGCTACAGAATTAGTAGAGCTAAGGGGAGTATTTGAAGCTAGTTCACCTTCTAGTCTGTCAGTTGGTTCGCAGCGAGAAGAAGCGACTGGCGACGGAGGCAGCTTAGAGATTTTCACACCGCAGCTAACAGTAGCTGATGGAGCAGTAGTTGCAGCCACTACATCAGCAGGAGAAGGAGGAAATATAGAAATTGATGTTATCGATACCGTAGATGTTATTAACAGTGGGACAATAGCAGTAAATAGTACGGGTCAGGGTAATGCAGGAGAACTAAATATTAAAACCGACTCTTTTACCCTGGCAAATAGTTCTCAGCTCTCAGCCAATACTCTCAATAGTGAAGGTGGTAATATTCAGCTAGAAATA
This sequence comes from Cyanobacteria bacterium P01_A01_bin.83, assembly GCA_039030815.1. GTDB lineage: Bacteria > Cyanobacteriota > Cyanobacteriia > Cyanobacteriales > Xenococcaceae > Waterburya. Next base: position 7,534 of record JBCCDL010000233.1, read on the forward strand.
GCAGATTTGTTGCTGCTACGTAACAATAGCAGTATCTCTACTACCGCTGGCATGTCAGGAACAGGAGGGAATGGCGGTAACATCGATATTGATGCTGGCTTTTTGGTAGCTTTCCCTTTAGAAAATAGTGATATTGCTGCTAATGCTTTCCAAGGCAGAGGAGGAGTAATTGAGATTTCGACTCAAGGAACTTTTGGTATTGAAGAGAGAGAACAAGAGACTTCTTTAAGCGATATTACCGCTATTTCTCAACAAAATCCCCAGCTTGATGGCGACGTTACCATTGAAATAGTAGAGTCAGATTTAAACAGTGAGTCAATCGAGCTACCAGAGGAATTTATTGATCTTGCTACCCTAATTGTTCCAGCTTGTCCTAGGAGTAATATTGGTTCATCATCAGCAGCCAGTGAATTTGTGATTACAGGTAGAGGCGGGTTACCCCCAGATCCAGAGGAGAATTATCGTCTTAGCGCGATCGCCATAGAAGACAATTCTTCACAACCACAGCTAACTTCTCAGAAAATTGTCGAGGCAACTAGATGGATGCGTAATGCTAAAGGCAAAATAGAGTTGGTAGCC
>JBCCDL010000234.1:0-8050 GCA_039030815.1 Cyanobacteria bacterium P01_A01_bin.83
TGGTAGAGTTCGATGCTTGCTTTTTAGTATTATGTTGAGCTGTTTTGAGATATGCAGGTATTTGTTCTAGCTTGAGAAAGTTTCTCTTTAACTATTTTGTTTAAGCTAAAGAGCGATCGGGAAGAACTAGGGATAAGACAATTAATTCAAGGCGAGACAAAAATACGAGTTATCTCAAATCCAAAAAAGGACGCTACAAATCAAGTAATGGGGAGACGAGGAGCACGGGAGACAAGGAGCAAGTAGCGTAGAGCGCAAGTAAAAATTAGATCCTGCTGTTTGACGAAGTGAACGCAGGCTCAATCTACGATTCAGAAACTACTGTTTTCTAAGTAGACGGGGTTTAGCTAGGCGGAATTAAATATAAAACGCTCCCAGTGATAATTATCCCTTTCACTGCGATTTTTCATCCCTGGTATAACTGTCATGGCTAAATCATATTCATTGACAAATATTTGTCCCGTAATCTCATGGTCTTTGAGTTGTAGCTTATCTCTACAGAGAAGCTCCCAGCTTATTAATAGAATTTCTCAACAAATCTAAAATTTTTGTGATAAAAATGCAAATTTAATTACTTCGATAGATTTATATCCTAAGATTAACTATGGGTCTTTTTCTTTTATAACAAGAACTATATAGATTTACTTTAGTTGACTTTACTAATAAATCATGAGATTATCATTCTCAATAAATAGAAAATATTTACAATAAGCATTAGTTAAGATACTGAAGTAGTATTGTAGATAAACATGAATTAGTTATAAGTATTTTTTTATAACTAATTATCATGATTAGCCAGATCTGCTTTTGGCTTAGCGATCCATTTTTACTGACTAACTAATTAAACAAAAGAGCGAGCATGTCTAGTTCCCAATTTTGTATTGAACAACGCCAGAAAGAACAACAGAAGCTAAAAAAATTGCTAATATATGCTTTTGCCAGTTCTGCTGTACTTCATGGAATACTGGCTTATGCTCTATCTCTTTGGTCATTAGAGTCTCCAAAGCAAGCAGAAGAGCCAATGGAATTAATTATTGTTGATCAACCAACACCGAAGCCGAAGCCGAAGGTTGAATCAAAGCCATTAGTAGAGCCGAAGCCAAAACCTTTACCGAAGCCAGAGCCTGTAAAGGCACAAACTCCACCACCGCCAGTCAAACCACCAGAGCCAGTCAAGGCGCAAACTCCACCGCCAAAGCCTGTCCCTAAACCACCTGCCCCCGCACCTGCACCTAAAAAAGTTTTAACTACCCCCACTCCCGCACCAAGTCAACCGATAGTATCTGCACCTATGAAAAATACGGCGCAACCGTCTTCTTTAAGTAGTAATTTTGCTGCACCCATTAGCTCATCTGTGACTCAAGGTGAAAGTACTAGTACTAGTAATCCAGTTGTGCCAGGTTCAGCAGTAGCTACTAATAGTGCGCCCCCACGTCCAGAAAGTAATAGCGAAGCCCCTGAGGGAATTAGCTGTGTTAGTAATTGCCAACCAGAATATCCTGCTGCATTGGAAGGAGTTGAAGGTAGCGTGGGAGTTAAGTTGACTATCAATCCCAACGGTGATGTCATTGGTGTAGAATTAGCTGATGCCGATAGCAATAGTCAAGTTAACCGTCAGGCACTATTGGCTGCTAGACAAATGCAGTTTAGTTCTCCTGGTGAGGATGCCGCATCAGTGCAGGTCAAGATTGATTTTACTGTAAAAGGTTCGGAATATGACCGCCTTGCCCGTGAAGAACAGGAGAAAGAGGAGCAAGCGGAGAGAGAAAGAAAAGAGCAAGAAGCAGCACGCCAGCAGCAATTAGAAGCTGATAAACAGGCGCGACAAGAACAATTGGAACAAGAACGACAAGCTCGTCAACAGCAATTGCAACAACAAGAATCTACTCCACCAGCAGTAGATAGTAATCCTGACCCCAAACCTTTACCTACTCTTTCGCCAGAAGAATTAGATGCAGAAAGGTTGAGGAGGTTTAATGAAAGAATGGATAACTATTAGGAGACTGGGGGAGATTAATAAATAAAATAATGAACAGGCAATTTAATCTGATTGGTAAAGTAATAGTTTTTTTGTCAGTGACTTCTAGTATAGGGCTAATTGGCAATTTCCAAGCTGTAGCTGAAAAGGTAGAAGTAAGTGGTGGCGGTCAGTGTAAAGGAGATATTACGGTAGGTAATCTTAATGGTCAGGTGGTTTGCACCTATAGTAATGGCGATCGCTATGAAGGAAAGTTTGTCGATGGTAAAAAGCAAGGACAGGGTATCTATACCTTTGCTGATGGCGGAAAGTATCAAGGTACGTTTACTAATGATGCGATGGCAGGATCAGGTGTCAGAACTTACCCCAACGGCGATCGCTATGAAGGAGAGTTTCAGAACGGACAACCCAATGGTAAGGGTATTTATATTGGTACTAATGGTGGACGTTATGAGGGACAGTTTACTAATGGCGATCCCAGTGGTAATGGTACTTTTGTCTATGCCAATGGAGACAGTTGTTCGGGGGTAGTTAGTAATGGTCTGCTCAATGGTAAGGGAGAATGCACCTATAGCGACGGGAATACTTATCAAGGACAGTTTGCTGACGGTAAACCAGCAGGACAAGGAACTTATATCTTTGCTGATGGCGGTCAGTATCAGGGAACTTTTGTAGCAGGAGAGTTTAGTGGCAAAGGCGTCAGAAAATACTCTAACGGTAATAGCTACCAAGGAGAGTTTGCTAATGGCAAACCATCAGGCATGGGGGCATATACTTTTGCTGATGGTAGCAGCTACCAGGGACAGATGAGTCAAGGTAAATTTTCAGGACAGGGAACCTTTACCGAAACTTCGGGCAACCGCTATGAAGGAGAATTTACTAATGGTAAGTATCAAGGTACAGGGGTTTATACTTTTGCTAATGGCGACCGCTGTGAGGGAACCTTTGAGAATGGACAGTTAAATGGTAGTGCTGTTTGTGACTACTCCAGTGGTGATACCTATCAGGGAGAATTTAAAAGCGGTCAAAAGCACGGTAGCGGGATTTATACTTTTGCCGATGGTGCAGTAGTTGAGGGTACTTGGAATAGTGATCAATATCAACAGTAGTTCTTTAGTTTTAGGGGTCAAAGCTGTAGGGGAATAGCAAGTAAAGAACAGTACATATTTTCTTACGGTTGCTATCAGGATATGACTATAGCGATCGCTTTTTAAGTCAAAAATTAATAATGAGTAATGAATAATGAATGCAGACAAGCTTTGCTGTCAGTCGCACTTATCGACGCTCTGCGCGCTCTTAGCTGCACCTCTTCTTAAAAGAAGTATGTGGTAGGGGCTCTTGACCGAGAGCCCCTACTTAAACCGAATTAAACAATTATTAATTATTCATTATTCATTGATAAGAGCGATCGCCAATAAATATTCAACAGTTATGAGAATTTGTTAAATAATCTATCTCCTGCCTCTTCTGCTACCAAAGCTACGACTTGGTCGTCTTCTCACACCGCTACTGCCAAAACTACTAGGGCGTTTGAGCTGTCTGGATTTATTTTTGTCAGAAGAACGGAGATTACTAGAACCAACGCCAGAACCCGTAGCACGATTATTGTTTCTCAAAGTTCGACGTGCTTTATTGTTGGTGGCATTACGAACACTGCCTGTAGTTCTCAAAGTATTTCGATTTCTAACCGCTGCTGGCGGCTCATTGTAACGCTCTTGATAGCGATTGACTGCCTGAGAATAGCTGCCTCCATAACCACCATAACCCGTCATGATTCCACCTGGACTATATACAGGGGGAACGTAGTATTGGGGTCTAAACAACAGGCTGCCTATCGCCTGACCAGCCAAAGCACCAGCAAATGGAGTCCAAAAGTTTGATTCTCTTCTCACTACTACCGTTTGTGGTTGACCAGTCTGAGGATCATTTACTGTCTCGGTAACATTATGGACGTATTCAATTTTAAAATCTTCGGTTAAATACATCACAGGCTGACCGTTTTCTACCTGGAGGTAGGTTTTTTCCCCGTTAGCAGCTTCTTCTTCACTGATGCGAGCCATCTGAAGCTGTGCTGTTTGCAACACAGGAGGACTACCTGCGGGGGTGTTCAACAGCATGAGGCTGTATTCACCACTAACATCATCATAGGTAGCTTGCTGAACGGGGTATTTGCCGTCGCTGATAGAAGTTGGTGCAGCAGGAACTGTAGCATTATTATTAAAATTTGGTTGTGTTTGCACGGAATTCGGTGCCCCAGAACAAGCAACGGTCGTCCAGCAAAACGACAATGACATTAATAGAATTACAATTTTGCGTAACATAAAAAAATTCTTACTTTAGATCTATGTTGTGATTGTAAAACTTTCTCACCTCAATTAGATTGGGGGAAATCACTATTAAAAATCTGGGCAATATATTCTTAAGTTTATATTGAATTTTATGTTGAATTAATTGTGCTGGTATAAGCTACTAGAACTATAATAAGCGGTTAAAATATCTTATTTTTACTCACTAGACTTGAGCTTTATTTAGACAATTGGGAATAGTAAAACTATCGGGTAATGTTTCTCAGGTTTTGCTTTAGCTAAAACAGTAGCGCAATAGGTAAGTGAATAATGGCGAATTGCAATGTACATCAATGGTGCAGACAACACAATTGGACTGAAGCAAGACAACTGAATAACGGCGACTGGGTGGCATTTCCCCCAGGTGGGGTAATTGAAACTCCTTTACCAATCAACTCCAACCCGCTTAAAAAGCACATAGTTACTAAATTACGAGATGTTGTTAATGCCTTGATTCCGATAGTTGCGGCGATTATTGCGGGGATAATTGTCCTGATAATGTCTCCTTTGTTTCTGGCAGCTAAAATTCGCCAACTGATAAAGAGATAGTCTGAATTTACTATAGTTTAGTGAAATTTTAAAGACTAAAACCTTAAGCGACCAGTAATCTAAAATCTTGAACCACACAGGCTGACCATTCTCTACCTGGAGGTAAGTTCTTTCCCCATTAGCAACTTCTTCTTCACTGATGCGAGCCATCTGAAGCTGTGCTGTTTGCAACACAGGAGGACTACCTGCGGGGGTGTTTAATAACATGAGGCTGTATTCACCACTAACATCATCATAGGTAGCCTGCTGAACGGGGTATTTGCCGTCGCTGATGGAAGTTGGGGCAGCAGGAACAGTAGCATTATTATTAAAATTTGGTTGTGTTTGCACGGAATTCGGTGTCCCAGAACAAGCAACGGTCGTCCAGCAAAACGACAATGACATTAATAGAATTACGATTTTGCGTAACCTAAAAAAAATCTTACTTTAGATCTGTGTTGTGATTGTAAAACTTTCTTACCCCAATTAGATTGGGGGAAATCACTATTAAGAATCTGGGCAGTATATTAGCCCGTATTGCTATACTTAACTTATTCTATCTGCTCTCAAAGTCTATTGAAATTAGTAATTTTCCCTTGTTTTGCCTAAGGTCATTTATTAACTGACCTTAAGTCGTACAAAAGCAAAAACTAGTGTTGTTTGTCCTTAGTCTTTAGTGGTTAGTCTTTATTTAAACAATTTGTAATAATGGAAATGTTCTGCAATGTCTCCCAAGTTTCACTTTAGCTGCAACATTAACCCAAGTAAGGGAATAGTAGCAGATTACGATATATATCAATGGTGTAGACAGCATAATTGGACTGAACCAAGACAATTGGATAATGGTGACTGGGTTGCATTTCCACCAGGTGGCGTAATTGAAACTCCGTTACCGATCAACTCTTCTCCAACCCTTGAGCCAATAATCAACAGCTCTCAAGACCTAATTAACGCTCTTATTGTGGTCATCACTGCACTGGCTGTAGGAGCGATCGCGATTATAATCTCTCCTTTATTTGTAGAAAAACGAATCCGTCAACACAAGCAAAAACAGTCTCAATTATAGATATGTATTGCAGTATGTAGCTTTGTAAGAAAAAGTTGGCGTTGCGAAACTAACCTAATGCAGGTAGGGAAATCCGCATGAATGCAGGTGGGGTATCCAAGAACAATTTATGGGGTGTGATCGGACAATATCAGTAGAGTAGTTCATGACTGATACTGTAATTACAAATATGGCTGTACTTGAAAAAGGCAACATTACGATTCATACCGAGAATATCTTTCCCATTATCAAGAAGTCTCTCTATACAGACCATGAAATTTTCTTGCGGGAATTGATTTCTAATGCTGTTGATGCCATCTCGAAACTAAAAATGGCATCTTTAGCGGGGGAAACCGATCAAGAAATTGGTGAACCTGAAGTTAAACTAGCGGTCGATAAAACTAAAAAAACTCTCTCTGTTTCCGATAATGGCATTGGCATGACCGCCGATGAGATCAAAAAATATATTAATCAGGTCGCTTTTTCTAGCGCCGAAGACTTTATTAAAAAATATGAGAAAAATTCTAATGATCTAATTGGTCATTTTGGTTTAGGTTTCTACTCTGCTTTTATGGTGGCATCTAAAGTAGAAATTGATACTCTTTCTTACCAAGAAGGAGCAACTGCGGTACATTGGTCTTGTGATGGTTCTCCTGAGTTTGAACTAACAGAAAGCGATCGCACTACTGTAGGCACCACGATTACTCTTACCTTAATGGATGAGGAGTTGGAGTATACTGAACCTCAAAGAGTGCGGCAATTGGTGAAGACCTACTGTGACTTTATGCCAGTCAAAATTGTGCTGGATAATGAGAAAATCAATAAGCAGGATGCTTTATGGAAGAAGTCACCTCAAGAATTAACTGATGAGGATTATCTAGAATTTTATCGCTATCTTTATCCTTTTCAAGAAGATCCTTTGTTATGGGTGCATTTGAATACTGATTATCCTTTCTTATTGAATGGGATTCTTTATTTCCCTAAGTTAAAACCCGACGTTGATTTTTCTAAAGGACAAATTCAACTGTTCTGTAATCAGGTATTTGTTAGTAAACACTGCGAAGAAATTATTCCTGAGTTTTTGATGCCGTTGCAGGGGGTAATTGATAGTCCTGATATTCCCCTCAACGTTTCTCGTAGTGCTTTAACCAATGACCGCACAGTACGACGTATTGCTGATTTTATTTCTAAGAAAATTGGTGGTCGTCTCAAGTCACTTTACAACGAGGATCGCGCTAAGTATGTTAGTACTTGGTCTGATGTCGGTACCTTTGTCAAATATGGTGCCATCAGAGACGAGAAATTTAAAAAGCAGGTGGAAGATTTAATTATTTATCGCACTACCTATCAAGCTGACAGCGCACCTGTAGAAGAGAAACCCAAAGTAGAAGTGCAGTCTGCGGGGGATGATGCCTGGACAGATGTGGCAGATGATAAAAATAATGCTATAACTGAACCCTATACTACCCTCAAAGAGTATTTAGAACGGAATAAAGAAAAGCGGGAAAATCAAGTTTACTACTGTAGCGACCCCAGTACTCAAAACACCTATGTTGAACTGTATAAAAACCAAGGTGTAGAAGTTCTCTTCCTTGACTCGTTTATTGATGCTAACTACTTTATTCCTTTCCTAGAAAGAGAATACTCTGAGGTTAAGTTTGCTCGGGTGGATTCAGAACTAGATGATACTTTAGTTGAAGATGATAAGGCACAAGAAATTGTCGATCCTACTACCAATAAAACCCGTAGTGAATTAATTAAGGAGTTGTTTGAAACAGCACTTAATAAACCTAGAATAAATATCAAGACTCAGGCAATTAAGTCCGATAATCCTGAAGCAACTCCTCCAGCAATGGTATTGTTACCCGAGGCGATGCGTCGCATGCAGGAAATGGCGGCTTTAATGCAGGAAAAAGCCATGGCATTTCCTGAAGATCATGTTTTGATGATCAATACCGCACATCCTTTGATTCAGAATTTACTGGATCTTAATAAGAGTACTATTATCCAAAGCGGTGATAATTCCAACTCAATGGTTAATTTGATGTGCAATCATATTTACGATTTAGCGTTAATGTCACAAAAAGCTTTTGATGCTGAAGGAATGAAAGCCTTTGTTGAGCGTTCCAATCAAGTCTTGACCAATTTGACTAA
>JBCCDL010000235.1:0-8041 GCA_039030815.1 Cyanobacteria bacterium P01_A01_bin.83
GCGATCGCTATATCAGCCGTGCCGTTACTATCAACCCAACCAATCCCACCAGCATAAATGCCTCTTGGTTCATCCTCCAAGCGATCAATCCAAGCCAAAGCTTTTTGTTTGTCAATGCCAGAGACGGTGATACCTGGGAACAAAACCTTTAAGGAATCCCACAAAGTCTTTCCAGGCATTAGCTGACCACCTGCCCTAGAAGAAAGATGTTGTACACAGCGATATTTCTTGACCTCCATGAAATCAAAGATCTGAACAGTTTCGGGTACACAGACAGAGTTAAGTTCGTCTTGCGCCAACCAGATCGAAAGGGCATGTTCTTTTACTTCCTTGGCATCGGTAAATAATTCGTCGTGTAAGCGACGGTCTTCAGCCTGAGATGCACCCCGTGGTCTTGTTGCAGCCAGAGGATTAGTTATGACAAAGCCTTTTTCATCCACCCGCATCAAAAATTCGGGACTAAAGCCTACTGCCTTGACATCTCCCAGATCAAAACAATAAGAACGGGCAGAATTATTGGCTTGGGCACCAACGGCGTAAGTTCCCAATATATCTAAATTTCCCGTAAATTTTCTGGAGCGAGAAATAATCGCTTTATGTAATTTATTTTGTTTAATGGCATCCTTTAACTGGTCAACGCGCTGGGAATAATGATCGCAGTCGGTTGCATCCTCAGCCAGAGACATCGGTGAGTATTTGGGAAGCTTACTATCTGTTGATAATAAGTCGCGAATTTCCTTTAATGGCTTAACACTTTTGATGCGAACTCCTTGATCGGTAATTATTAATTCCGTTTCAGGAACCAGAAAGTAAAGCAAAGGCTGAGCGATCGCTTTAGAATAAGACGAGTAAAAGCGAGCCATATCAAATGCCACATAGCCGTATGCTCTCCAATTCTCTAGGGGCAACGAGCCTAACATTTCTTCTACCTGTTTGAAAGGATCTGTTGCTGGTTGCGAGTTAAATTTGCCCATCCCTTCGAGACAAACTTCTGTTTTGCTAACAGATACCTTAGCTAGCTCATTACCAGCGATGCGAACTTCTCCATCCTTTTCATACATTACATAATTAGAAAAAATTCCACCTTGCAAAAGATTGTATAAAATCTCAATTGGCTTAAGTTTAGTGGATAATAATTCTTCTTTGTATGATTTTACTGCTTTTAAATTTGCAACCATCAATCTCTCCTGATAATTTAATTACTTTGGTTAGACTTACGCAGTACGTACTGAAAACTGGTGTTGTTAGTTGTTACCTACTGTTCACAGATTAATGAGTGCGTAACATCAGTTAGTTATTTAGCGCCATCTTTTGGCTGTCTGCTACCGATTTACGGTGAATCTTTCCTGTAGCGGTACGGGGTATCTGTTCTACAAAGCGTAACGTTTTTGGCGCTTTAAAATGAGTGAGTCGCTGCTTGGCGAATTGATAAATTTCTGTTCCTAACTCCGAAGTTGGCTCTTTTCCTGATTTGAGGCAGACATAAGCCACTACTTGAGTTAACTTTTCCCCCTCATCCGATTCAGGAACTACTGCCACTTCTACAATTTGGGGGTGTTGGTGCAAAATATCTTCAATTTCTAGGGGAGAAATCCATTGACCGTTGACCTTAAATAAATCATCTTTACGACCCACAAACTTGAAGTAGCCTTCATCATCTCGTACATACTTATCGCCAGTATGCATAGTGTTACCCCAAAGTGCTTTTCGCGTTTGGGTAAGTCGATTCCAGTACCCCAGCATCAGGCTTTCGCCACTCACTATCAGATCTCCAATCTCCCCAGGAGGGCAGGGTTGTCCATCTTGGTCTACAACTTGGACATCATAACCCGCAACGGGGCGACCAGAAGTACCAGGTTTGCATGACCCTGGTCGGTTGGCAAGAAAGATGTGTAAAAATTCTGTCGTACCAATGCCTTCATAGATTTCTTGATCATAAGTCTCTCGCCACTGGTGCCATATACTTTCAGGAAGTTGTTCGGCAGCAGAAATACATAACCGTAACGAGTTAACATCTAATGACTCGATATCACTTACTGCCAGAAGATTGGCATAAACACTGGGAATGCCAAACAGAACCGTCGGTCGATATTGGTGAATGTCGGCGATGATATCGAAGACGTTGCTGGCATCGGATAAAATAGTAGATGCACCAACTGCCAGAGGCATAAACAGGGTATTTCCTAAGCCATAAGCGAAAGGTATTTTGGCAACGGAATAGGTGATGTCATCTGGTTTTAAGTCTATTGTTGACTTAGCGTAGTTTTCGGCACAGACCACCATGCTTTGATGGGGATGAATAACTCCTTTGGGCATTCCCGTACTGCCCGAAGTATAGAGCCAAAAAGCAGGTTCATCGCGAGCGGTTTCCGCACAGGGCAATGGTTCTTGAGACTGCTGGCTGAGTAATGATAAAAAGGACTCCTCGCCATCTGCTAGCAAAATCTGCTGCAAAAAGGGAGACTCGATGGGTGCGAGTTTGTCTTGCCAGGAGCGATCGCTAACTAAAATTTTGGCTCGTGAATCTCGTAGGATATGTTGTGCTTGTTCAATACTACTAGCAGTATTGATGGGAACTGGCACTGCACCCAGCCAAATTGCCCCCCAAAAGGCAAACACCGACTCAGGAGAATCGGACAACAGAATGGCAAGACGATTTTCTCGTTCTAAACCAAGAGAAGCAAGTAACCGCGCTGCCTGCTGGACATGTTGGATTAGCTTTTGGTAGGTATAATTGTCTTGTCGCCAGAAAAAAGCAACTTTTTGGCTATTGCCTCGTTCTAAATTACCGTTTAATAAGTAAGCTGCCGCATTAAAGGTTTTGGGCAACTGCTCGCAAATATGTTCCATCATAATTTTCCTTGATATATGTGATGTGTCTAATAATGCGATTTATATAGCTAAAGCTTGAACCAATATATGTTCGTCCCAATGCCACCATGTTGCTTGCCACAGATGGATCTTGGCTCGTTTTGCCTGGACATGGGCTTGACCATGTAACCAAATAGCTAATCTGTCTTTAATCAGGTGAGCTTCAATTTCATACCACTCAATATCTGGTGTTATTCCAGTTCCTAAAGCCTTTGCCACAGCCTCCTTAGTCGCAAAGCAGACTGTAAAATCGCGGTGGGGATAACTAGAAGATTGGCAACGGTCGATTTCTTTGGCAGTGAACAATAGTTTTAATGTTTCGCGGTCATAACCCTCGACTAATTTTGTCATCCAGGGAATATACGCCAGATCAATACCGAGTCCCTTAACCGTATTAGATGCTAATAGGTTGCTAAGAGACATGGTTAGACTGGGTTTGGGCTAGCATTTCCGCTTCAATGCGATCGCATAGTTGAGCCAACGTTAGATCTTCTCTGCCTCCAAGCTTAAGGCTGATTCCTAAATTTTGTTTTAGCCCTAGGACAATTTCCACCATTTCTGTGGAATCAAGCTGTAAATCTTGATGCAGTAAAGTGTCATCATGGAGCGACTCTCTAGGAATACCCAAGTCAACTAAGATTGCCTTAAGCCGATCCATCACTGCGGAATTATTCATGCAGAAAAAACCCTCGAAAACCTATGTGTTCAAAGTAATGTCAAACTTGTTATTTTGATTAGCATGCATGTTCCCAGCTAGGCATTACATAACATACTTCACTTCCTGTCAGACTAGACGCCCTTAACTAGCAATTAGCAATGCCAAAACTAATTATGGGAGCTACAAATATCACTATTGCTAATCTTTTTTATTTAGTGCCAAACTATTTCAAAGTTATATTGAATTTTAATTACCATACAGCTAATTAAAATTAATTGCAATAAGATTGCAAAAATTTGTTGTTTTATCTGTTTTTAGATATTACATATCACACAATAGCTAAATACTAAAATGATATCTATAGCTTTACTCGACGTGGTTTTTAAGTATTTTTTAAGTATTTAAAATAAATCAAATAAGCGATCGCTTATTGAGAATTAATCTAAGTAATTTCTTGCAAAAAGCAGTTTTTTTTAGTATTGTAAAAACTGTTGCTAATTAGAAATATTATCAATTAGTGTTTCAGCAACATAGTTAAGTATCTAACTCAGCGACAACTACCCTTTGAAGCTTAGTAAACTGTCTAGCGACGGTATCTTCAGATAATAGTGACTGAGGTTTATGGAGTCATTTAACATGACTAATCATTCAATTGGGATAAGTTCACTTGCTTTAAGCTTTCCCAAGTTAATTCGCACTAACGATTATTGGTGCCACAAGTTTCCTGAACTAACAGGAAAAACTCGTAACAAACGCAGGCGGTTGACAAGCAATTCTTCTACTCATAAAGCTGAGGGACTAAAAATTTGGTCGCAAGAAGTTGCACCCTATTTAGATGACCCATTTCGAGGCAATGTCGAGCGACGAGTTCTTAGTCAGGATGAGTCATCGCTAATGCTAGAATACCAGGCAGCGCAAGAAGCAATGGCAGCAGCAAAGCTCAAATCCCAGGATGTTGAGCTGATAATTTCAACCTCTCTCTTTTCGCAACCATTCAAACTTGGTAATGCGGCCTTGACCAGTCAACTTAACTTAAGTTGTCCTGCATGGAATTTAGAATCTACCTGTTCTAGTGCCTTAATTGCATTACAAAATGCTCGGGCATTGGTGCAAACAGGAGAATACCGTAACGTCCTAGTGGTAGTATCCCAGAGTGCTGCTAATACTGTAGACGATTCAGATACTCTTTCCTGGTCGATGGGTGATGGGGCAGGAGCTTTTATGGTAAGTTCTCTCCCTCGTGATCAAGGAATACTCAGTAGCAAAATAATCAGCACTGCCATAACTCATGGGGCATACACTCACCAAATGGTTGTCGATGCTAGAGGGCAACCTCGAATACAGACTCAAACGGGAGACAACACCAGTATGCTGGCAGAAACTGCAGTTGACTCCGTTCGCACCTGTTGTGAAAAAGCAGCAGCGGCAGCAGGTCTGTCTCTAAATGACATTGACTTTTTTGCTTTTAATACTCCTACACCTTGGTATGCTAGCGTTTGCGTAAGAGCTTTAAATATTGATCAAAAACGCGTAATTAATCTCTATCCTCGATATGCCAACATTGGACTTGTTTTTCCTATAGCTAATTTATATCATGCGACCCAATCAGGTAAACTCAAAGAGAACGATCTGGTTCTCGTCTATACCAACGGTGCAGGAGCTACCGCAGGAGCAATAGTGATGCGTTGGGGTGATGTCGCTCTCGGGGCAGTTCCAGCATCTCCTATGGGAGTAACTCCAGAACAGGAGGCGATTCATTTAGCCAAAGTGGACTCTGGTGAGGAACTAGATAGTAAAGTTGAAGTTACTTCTTTAACTAAACAACAACTTTTAGCAGCTAAACCAGAAGTAAGACAGCAGATGCTGGAAACATACTTATTACAATGGTTCTGCAATTCCTTAAGGCTTTCTCCAGAGGAACTTACTGCTCAGCAGTCTTGTTCGAGCTTACTGGACTCTTTGTTAGCTTTGATGCTCAAAAGTCAAATTGAGAGTGATTTGGGTCTGCAAGTATCTATGGAGAATTTTTTGGGTAATAACACGATCGCTCAGCTAGGGGATCAGTTGCTCAAACAGTTAGCTTTAGCCAATCTAGCCGCATCGGTAACAACTGCTGCTAATCAGGAGGAAGAGAGAGAGAAATTGAGCCTTTAACTAAACTGGTCAAATCAATCATTCCCTTAACTAGTTAAAGCAACTATATAACAGTACATACTTTTAATTAAGACATTAATTGAGTCTTGGTTTGAGATCTACTTGTTCCTTATCCTTAATCCTTAATTTACAATTTACGTTCGCTTCAATTATTTAACTAAATCTGACTAAGTTATTAAAAGAGTGTCATGAGCTGTAATCAGGCTAAAAAATTTGACGTAATTATTCTAGGTTGGATTAAGACATCACCCAAACCAGAAGTCAAAAAGTATTTCGACTACAACATAGATGATTTGGTAGCAGCAATCAAATCATAATCAATCTCCACAACATACCAAGTATTTGTTTAAAAATCTGTTTAACAATATGGAGCTACATTCATTAATAGACACTCTTGACCATAGAGGTATAAAATTAGCGGCTAATGGCAATACCTTAGAAATTGACGCGCCTAAAGGTTCGATTACAACAGATCTTAAAGAGGCACTGGCAAGGCATAAGCTAGAAATTCTGAGGCTACTGCATCAGAATAACAACACTGTAAGTTTTAGAGATTTACCAACTATTGTTCCTGATCCAGAACTGCGCTATGAGCCTTTCCCCTTGACCGATATGCAGTATGCATTTTGGGTGGGTCGAAATGGAACGTTAGAATTAGGCGATGTTGCCAATCATGGTTACTATGAAGTTGAGGGGCAAGACCTAGACTTAGAGCGTTTAAATTGGGCACTGCAACAATTAATTGAGCGCCACGATATGCTCAGAGCGACCATCTTGCCTGATGGACAACAGCAGATTCAACAAACAGTGCCTCTCTATCAAATGAAGATTGTAGATTTGAGGGGACAAGAAGCAGATGTTATCAGTGACAAACTCGAAGAAATTCGGGCTCGTTTATCCCACCAGGTCGTAGCTACTGATAGATGGCCCTTATTTGAATTTTGCGCGACACGCCTTGAGGGACTTGAGGGAGAACGTGTTCGGCTGCATATTAGCTACGATTTACAAATATTTGATGCTTGGAGCCTGTTTCGTCTGTTTGATGAATGGTTTCAACTGTACCAAAATTCTCAAGTTGAACTAAAAACACTAAAGCTTTCATTTCGAGACTATGTTTTGGCAGAGCAGGCGTTACAAAACACAGAATTATACAAGCGATCGCAGAGATATTGGTTTGATCGTATAGATACCCTGCCGCCAGCTCCAGATTTACCTTTAGCCAAAAACCCCCAAGAACTTAAGCAGCATATCTGTAAGCGTTACGCTGGAGGTCTAGACTTTGCTGAATGGCAACAGTTAAAGCAGCGAGCAGCTCAAATCGGTTTAACTCCATCGGGAATTTTACTTGCAGCCTTTGCTGAAGTCTTGACAGTTTGGAGTAAAAGTCCTCAGTTTACTATTAGTCTTGCCCTCTTTAATCGTTTACCATTGCACCCGCAGGTTTATGATATTTTGGGAGACTTTATCTCAGTAACTCTATTAAAAGTCGACAATTCTGCGTCGGAATCCTTTACTGAGCGATCGCTACGCTTGCAGCGTCAGTTGTGGCAAGATTTAGAACATCGCTATTTTAGCGGAGTAGGGGTAACACGAGAAATAGCCCGTAGAAAAGGTACGTTACCTAGAGCGATCCCTGTTGTATTCACTAGCACTCTCGGGTTGGATTCAATTGGTCAACAGACTGCAACCTTTTCTCACTTTGGAGAATTAGTATATGGCATTACTCAGGCTTCTCAGGCTTGGATGGATATTCAAGTTTGGTCAGAACAAGGTCAATTGACCTTTAATTGGGATGTGGTTGAGGAACTTTTTCCCGCAGGTTTAATAGAAGACATGTTTGAGACCTATTGTCATTTTCTCAAGCATCTAGCAACTTCCGAAACTGCTTGGCAGGAAACTAACCGACAATTGGTACCTCCTAGTCAGTTGGCACAGCAATGTCTGGTCAACGCTACTGTTGCCCCAACTTCGGAAGAGATGTTACATACTTTGTTTGCCGCCCGAGTAAGGGAGCAAAAAAAAGAGCTAGCGGTCATCTCACCTCAACGCACCTTAACCTATCAAGAACTACAGGAGCTTTCTAATCAGGTTGCTCATAAGCTGCGGTCATTGGGGGTAACTCCTAACCAATTGGTAGCTGTAGTTATGGAAAAAGGGTGGGAGCAGATAGTTGCGGTTCTTGGCATTTTGAATTCTGGAGCTGCCTATGTTCCCATCGATCCGAGTTTACCTCAAGAACGCAGGGAATATATTCTCAAAAATAGCCAAGTCAAACTTGTCTTAACCCAGTCTTGGCTAAATGAGAGGCTTTCTTGGTCAGAACAACTGGTACGGCTGTGCCTCGACGATCCCGAGCTA
>JBCCDL010000236.1:0-8037 GCA_039030815.1 Cyanobacteria bacterium P01_A01_bin.83
GTCGCGCTCAAATACTACGCTCGTTCAAAAATCAAGAGAACCTATTAGGAGAGTAGTAATGGTCAATTTTGGGCTGAATGCAGCCGCTATTTTAGGTTTATTCTTAGCAGTAGCAGGAGCTGGGCTGTTTTTCTTGCGTTCAATCCGCCCAGAACTGGCAAGAGACTACGATATCTTTTTTGCTGCCGTAGGTTTGCTCTGTGGAATTATTTTGCTTTTTAATGGTTGGCGACTCGATCCTATTTTACAGTTTGGGCAATTTCTACTTACGGGAACAGCAATTTTCTTTGCCTTTGAAAGCATTCGGATGCGTGGTGCCGCGACTGAACAGGCAAGACGAAATACGACAACTGTAGATCGCGATCGCCCTGTAAGTCGTACTAGAGTTTATACTGAAGCTGAATTAGATCAGATTGACCCCTACGATAATGTTTACGAGGGGGCTAAACCTAACTATAATAGTCCTCGATTAAGAGGTTATGACGACCCTCAGCCTCGTTCTAGTCGTCGTCCTTCTACTAGAAGAAGACCCTCTTCTACTACTGCTAATTTGAGGGATGAGCCACGGCGGAGACCAAGCCGCAGCCGTCCCGAGTCAGATTATAGTGCTAGGGTGACTCAAGATCCTCCAAGCGATCGCTATGGTTATCCTGAAAGAGAGAATCGTCCCCCCCGTCGTCGTCCTACTAGCCCAGCCACTGATAGTTATGATGAATGGGATGATACCCCCAGAGCTAGTTCTCGCCCACGCCCACGCCCTCCTGTAGAGGAACGCTATTCAAAATCGGCTACACCCAGCGAACCTCGTCGTAGACCAAATGCCGTTGATTTAGGCAGAAGTTATGAACCAGAAGATGACTACGGTGGGAATGATTTGGGAACCGATTATGATTCAGAACCCAGAGGCAGTTATGACGAGCAAAATGAATCAATCCCTGGAGATTATGTTGTTGATTATCAGCCTTTAGATAATTCTGAATCCGATTACTCAGATGATGATTATGACAACTATGAAGATTCTGAGCAAGATGGATATGGTGATTACGATGATGATCCCTCAAATGATGATTATGACAATTACAACGAGCCACCTCAAAGAGGTAAGCCGCTCAATCTCAACAAGGATTATGATTAGTATTGCCTAAGTAATAAATTAATCTTTTTTATTTTTCGATTAACTGCTCAGTAAATTTTAGATAAATCACTATTCCTCTGGGGGATTAAATCCTAAATATCCCCTGGGAGTAATCATCCATTCAGCGTGATTACGAGTCGTTGTATTGCCAATAATTACTGTGGTTAGCATATCTATCGGCTGTTCTAGCATCTGCTCTAAAGTTGTCAAAATAACCTGTTCATCTTCTCGGTATGCCCCGTGAACAATCGCCACAGGAGTATCAGGTTCTCTATGTTGAGAAAATATTGCTTGAGCGGTAACAATCTGCTGAGTACGACTTTGCGATCGCGGATTGTATAAGGCAGTAATAAAATCTCCACTGGCAGCAGCAGTAAGTCTAGTTTCAATCATCGACCAGGGAGTTAATAAATCACTGAGACTGATAGCACAAAAGTCATGCATCAAAGGTGCGCCAACCCTTGATGCTGCTGATTGTAAAGCAGAAATACCAGGAAAGACCTGAACTTGAGGTGTTTTACCATTCCAACCCGTGTTTTGCAATTCTTCAAGCACTAAACCCGCCATGCCGTAGATGCCACAGTCGCCAGAGGAAACTACTGCCACAGTTAGACCCCATTGTGCCAATTCAATAGCCCGTTTAGCCCGTTGTTGTTCCTGAGTGATGGGAGAAGCTTCAACAATTTGTCCTGGACGGTTTAAAGGTTTGATCAGATTAAGATAAAGATTGTAGCCGATTACAGCATCTGCTTCGGCGATCGCAGTTTGAGCCGCAGGAGTAATTTGATTTAAGTTACCTGGACCAATGCCGACCAAATATAATTTCCCAACTCTCCCTATATATTCCTGTTCAGCCTGAGCGATCGCTACAGTAACTGCTCCTGATTGATTAGAATCCGATTTGAAAATTTGTTTGGAAACTAGCAAGTTTTTTCCTGCTAAAATAGCCGCAGCTTCGGCAACACTAGAAGTTCCTACTTCTTGTTGAACTATTTTTGAAGGTGTGGGCACATCTATCTGGTTTAGTTGTTCGGCGGTAAATGTTCTAAAAATTAAATTACGTCGCTGGCATACCTCAACAATTCCTGGTTCGTTTGCCTTCAAGTCGATACTCACCACTCCAGCGATCGCCTCCAGCGCTAAATGATGTGTCCTACAGGTCTCTTCAATAGCACGTTCGATTAATTCACCAGAAGTGTTTCTTTCACAACCAATCCCTAACCACAACACCTTGGGGTGCCACTGTACTTTGGGAAAATCATTGTGAGGAGCAATCTTTCTGTTGGTAGCACTAATCCAAATTCGAGCTTGAGGTTGAATCTTTGCTTCTGGTTCAGAAAATCCCCAATAGAATGGATGTTGTGGCGGCAAATGTTCTTGCCAAAGAGTCGAACCAGCCTCCTGAATTACCTGAATTATTTGTTGTTTGGCAACTGCCGCCATCGCCCCTGTCCAATTCCCCTTTCCTTTGCGCCAACCATAAGTAAAACCAAAAGTATCGATCGCTGGTAACCCTAAGCTAGCTGATGCCCCAGTAATGATTGCAGTTGCCCCCAGTTGTTTGGCAATTAACTGTGCCAGTAAATCTGCTTTTCCCTGATGTCCACCACACAGACTAATTACATAATTTCCTTGCTGGTCTATTACTACTACCGCAGGATCTTGGGCTTTATCTTTGAGTAATGGCGCAATCAATCGCACTACCGCCCCTGTAGCAAGACAAAAAATCAAGGCTTTATTGGTAGCCCAAATAGAAGCGAGATATTCTTTGAGCGAAGTATCATAATGTAGCGAATTATTTTGTGGCGCTACCGAATTAGGCAGCAACAATTGAATCGGAGAATCCTGTATTAGAGGACTAATTACTTGTGCAGCTTGATGAGTAGTGGCGATCGCGGTAATTGGTGCAAACTGATCAAAACAAGGGTTATTCAAGGTGCTGACCTAAAGAAAAGCAAATACACACCAACAATTTACCGCAAATCTAGGCACCCAGAAGCTGGTCTTAATAAATACTGAATTAATAGTCTATTAATAGTCTCAATCTGTAAAAATTTACTGCTTTTTAACCTCTAACTCGGCATGAACTGTTTTATATTCTTCATAATCTACTCCTAATAAACCTGCCAAAGTACCTGCACCACGGTATACAGATCGTAATGCTTTTACGCTTGCTGACTTTCCCATAACCGAAGCAGGAAGAAAGCCTAAAATACCAAGCAAAATTAGACCTATTCCTTTAAGCATTCTGACTAAAAGAACCTGAAATGACTGATATAGCTCTTTTTCCACCATACTATGAGTTCCCCATGTGCGAAAACCTCGATTTAAGATCCATTTTAAATTAGTACGAGAAGCAGGAACCCACTCATAAACAATCGCTTCATCTGCCCAGACAATTTTGTATCCAGCCTTGTTAAGACTGAGAAAGAAATGTGAATCTTCACCGCCTGTAATCGCAAAGCGATGATCGAACACAGGGTCATATTGGCGAATAATTTCACCCTTAATCAATACATTATTGGTAAATGCTACGTGTCTTTGTTCTCCTGTTGTGTAGCGAGGAGTATCAAATAAACCACCTTTTTTAATCCATTGCGGCACATCATGTTGTTGAAACAATGGGATAACAGGACCAGTAATAACATCAGCATCATATTTTTGTTGTGCCAACAATAGTTCCTCTAACCAATTTGGAGCAGGAGTTTCATCATCATCAATAATGGCAACAAAATCAGCGTCCTTACTAGCCATACTGACTGATTTATTACGGGCGTAAGTGATGCCTCTTTGAGGCTGCACACCATTCTTTAAAGTCCAACGAAAATCGCCAACTGATTGACAAACATTCTCTGCCACTTGGTTGGTGTCATTGTCTACGACAATAACTTCAATTTCAGGACACTCTACTTTCTCAAAAGTTAGACTATTAACCGCGTTCAAAAGCCTTCTCAAGCCTTCTGGACGCTTAAAAGTAATAATACAGATAGAAATTAGCATATTCGGGTTAGTTCAAATAGTAACAATAATCTTGCTCGTAAAAGGGTCTAATAAATTAGATAGCGGAATAACCTGGTTGTAACCATCCTAAAACAGTAATTTGCGCTAACAAAAGGCAAAAATCTATATAACCTTAAATTATTTTTCCCAAATTTAGCATTTTTTTAGTAAACCTCAAGAGGATGGGATAGTTTAGTACAGCATAGCTACGAAAAAAACCTATTCTCAAAGGTTAGTATGTTATTACTTAATAGCCAATGCATTTTTTGAATTTTTGAGATGGAATTTTACACAGTATTTAACGTTCTCCTGACCATAGCAGGAATTACACTTCTAATTCCCTGTCTGGTATTTTTTGTGGAATGCTTGGCAGCTTTCGTTTCTTCATTATCCAATTTGAACTTAGAAGATATTAATCGACCTCAAACTACTGTTTTGATTCCTGCTCATAATGAAGCAGAGCAAATTACAGAAGTGATAGAGGTGTTACTACCACAATTAACTAATCAAGATCAAGTAATCGTTATTGCCGATAATTGCCATGACAATACGGCAGAATTAGCAAAAGCTACAGGGGTTACTGTTTTAGAACGTGAACACCTAACTAAGCGTGGCAAGGGATATGCTTTAGACTATGCAATGCAGCATATTAAACATCAGCCTCCAGAAGTCTTGGTGATTCTAGATGGAGACTGTATTTTAGAACCCAATACGATCAAAAACATTACTTGTCTGTCGAGCGCTACAGGCAGACCAGTACAGTCTACATATTTAATGCAACAACCCGAAAATCCCAGTCTTAAAGATAACATTTCTATGTTTTCGATCAAGGTCAAAAATTTAGTGCGGTTACTGGGTTTAAAGCGCCTAGGTTGGCATAGTTTGCTAACTGGTTCAGGTATGGCATTTCCTTGGTCGCTAATTAGCCAAGTTTCGTTAGCAGGAAGCAAAACTACTGATGATATGCAGCTTACAGTAGATTTAGCTTTGGCTGGTTCAACCCCTGTGTTTTGTGAAGATGCTCTAGTGATCGGTCGTTTGATGAAGGATGAAGACGCTCAAAGTCAAAGATCTCGATGGGAACACGGACATTTAGAAATGATCGGGGTGGAAGTACCTCGATTGCTTAAGGCTTTTTTGACCACAGGACGACTTGCCGCTTTGGGATTGGCTTTAGACATCTTAATTCCGCCTCTTTCTCTTTTGGTGATGACCTGGGTGGCTACTATGGTTGCTATATCTTTAGCGATAATCTTTACCAATCTGGCGCTCGCTCCGTTGCTAGTTACTTCTGTTGCGGGGTTTTTCCTCTTTGGGGGTGTATTCTTAGCCTGGATCAAATTTGGACGCTCTGACTTGCCTTTAGCGAATCTGATTGCTATTCCTTTCTATATTCTAGGCAAAATTCCTATCTATCTTAAGTTTTTGACTAAGCCTCAGAGTAGATGGTTAAAAACGGAAAGAGATTTACCCAATAACAATTAACCACAGTAATTCAACACACAACTTTTAGAACACTAAACCGCAATGTCTACTTATCTAATAGAACCCAAACCTTCTATTAGATAAGTTTATCTAACTAATTTCTGAACAAATATAATAAAAGACAGGCTTATGTGATTACATTTAGCCTGTCTCTATTAAATATTTATCAATCTAGAATACTATTCCTATTTTTGTGTCCGTATGTCTGTATGATATTGACTAAACGCCAAAAGATTTTCCGCAACCGCAGGTTTGGGCAGCATTAGGATTAGTAAACTCAAAACCCCCCCCAATCATAGCATTGCTATAGTCTAAGACTAATCCATAAAGATATAGCAGGCTTTTAGGATCGCAAACAATTTGGAACCCATCATATTCAAATACTTCGTCTGTGTCATTGATCTTTTCAGGCTCTTCAAAGTCCATCATGTAGGACATCCCTGAACAGCCACCTTGACGAACACCTACACGAAGACACAGTTCTTTTCCTTGCTGTTCTTGCAGCATTTTTATGTGTTTGAATGCGGTTGGAGTTAATTGAATCCCTCTTTCAACAGTTTTGGCTTTTGTAGCTTCTGTCATCTGTCTTAGTAGCTCCTTCTATAGTGTACTGATTAGCTAGCAGAACTTTGCTATGGAATATACATCAACTAATATTCTAGTAACATTTTAGATTCTTTAACTATTGCGATCTATAAGGTTAATTATAACTGGGTAATATAAACTGACTTTGATGCTAAAGTACCGAATTAATCTAGAGTCTCAGAGGATAAGTTTCGTGGAGAAACAGGAAGTTTAGCAACATAGAGCAAGAGTTTGATGTCACTAAACCTGCTGCTTCTCCTAGGTAAAAATACTATTCGGTTACGCTTTCAACGCTCAAAGGAACCAAATCTCCATAAATGGTGAATCCTAAAAGCATTGGTTCGTTCTCTTGAATCAACTTACCAGTGAGGGCACAGCTTTCATCTTTGCGAGCAGTAGCCTCAACTGTAGCGCGAATATCTGAACGAGCAAACTGTGGACGATAATCTCCAGATTTTTGATGAACGTAATTCCAAAGAATATCTCTAATTAATGCTTGATAACCTTGATTACCAGATAGCTCCTTAAGCTTGTCTTTAAGACTACGCTCTAAACGAATGCTGGTAACTTCCATTTCGGTTGTAGATGTGCGAGTTAAAGTTCGCATTTTTTTTCCTCTAGATACTAGACATATACGGTAATATAAGTGTAGTATTAAAAATGCAGTTTGAAAACCCTTTTCGTAAAACTTAATGTTGTTTTCATAACTTTTCTCCTGTTATTTCTAATATAGCGCGTTCCAAAAATTGTTGGCAAATAGCGATTATCGTAAAAATTTCCTGTTGAAGAATTCTTGCTAGAGCATATATATTAACTGTCAACCCTATATAAGACGGTAACTACCGATATACATAAGGTTAAAGATGAAAATAAATAGTTCAAAATTATCTAAGACAAAATATGAAAGGACAACGTTCTTTTTATATTTATACCAAAACAAGCGGTTAATTTAACAAAAGTTTACGAAATTCGAATTTCTATTGCACGTCAACAATGTGATTTTCCCTCTATTTACGCTCTTAAAACTTTCACCTTGATGGCAATGCGATGCTTCGACGCTATTTGCCCTGCGGGATAAGGTTATATCGCTAGCTATTGTCAGAAAACATTACTAGCGATAAATAAAGAGACGGCTTGCAGAGCAAGTAAGCTTGATCATAACAGAGCCTTAAGGCTCAGAGACTTTTTTCAGAAGACGATAGTGCAACGCAAAGTGCTTAGAACTTGCCCTTTGGTCTACATGTACTTCGTACTCATAAGGGGTATTAGAGTCCTAATATAAGCGCGAGTTTAGCTAATCTTGCAGTTGCAAACCGAAGCAAGAAAATTTCTGTTGTTAATAGCGAACTGAACAAACACCTATATGGTGATTTGTGTCAATGCCAAAGTTGTATAAATATTCAAAAGTAAGTTATAGGCTATTTCAATTCAGGAATTATTTCCTTAGTTCGAATTGGTAGTCAGAAAAATTTAATCTATTAAGGAGCACTGTATTCCATGCTAAAAATTACATATTTAGATAACGACATTTGTTTAGAATATTTACCAAAGCCTTTAAAAACCTGGAAATCAGAACGAATACTGTTAAATCTGCGCGCGGCAGTAGGCATCTTCACTGAATCAAGTATTGCCAGTTTAGTATTGCCAGCGAATCTTACCTGCGTAAGCAAGTTGATCCATTTAGCTGAGCAAAAACTAGTCGATGTTACTCCTTGTGATGAAGAATATGTTGAAGTTTCTTTGTCTGGAACCTGGATTGCCCAGTCTGAAGATAGTGAAGTAGGAATATTTGTCTGTGAAATTAGCCCCGAAACTGAGCTTCTGATTGCTCA
>JBCCDL010000237.1:0-8004 GCA_039030815.1 Cyanobacteria bacterium P01_A01_bin.83
CAAAAATAACCAAGGACGCAGGAGGTTGAATTACTTCTAAAAAAACTTCTGCTGTTGAGGAGGCAAAACTATATAGTTGCGTTACTGATTTTTGCTGTTGTAGAACAAGTTGCAGATCGTCTCGCACCATATTTTCCAGTTCGGTATTGGTAATAGTCGAAACAATGTTACCGTCAGGATCTACTGTAGTCGTTCCAATTAATTTCCTGCACTTTTTCAGATATTTGTTCGAGGGGTTAGGGACTAGGGATTAGGGGATAGGGAGTATGATAAGCGTACATAATAACGAGCTGGTTTCTTTTTGCAACGACCATAACCTGCTCCCGATTTATTTGCTACCAGACATCTCAATCGCGTGAAGTCAGGAAATACGCATATTCAGGATTATCTGACAATAGTATATGGCTTATTCATATTGTTTTAATTCTTTTGACTTTTTGTAAATTAAACTACAATTATTATCAGCATAAATGTTTTTTAGGTCGATAGCAATAACTTAATTGTAATCCAGAGTAATCGCATCTAATTTTTTAAGTTTATACAAGATAAAGCTTTCGGCGATCGGTACCTAAAAGTATAAAAACTGAAAATCCTTGCTATCTAAGCATTCTCAGATTTTAATGCGATTACCCTGAATTGTAATCAGCTTCAGAATAACTATAAATCCTGATTTGGTAACTTCTTTTTTCTTACTTTTATTTCTTCTTTTTGCAACACTACCGATAAAAAAGAAGATTTTTTTTACCTTTAAATAATTAAAATTTAATTTTATTAACTATTAAAGAAATGTAATTAAAACACTTGTTTTAAGCGATTAAATAACATAGTATTAAAGAGATTACTGAAGAAAGATTAATTCCAGTGGAACAATTTTTCTAGTACGAATAAACAACAATTACTTTACTAGGTTCATTAAGATTAATAAGGTAAAGACTCATAATGGGATAGTAATGCGAAGTAATTGACATGAAAGTTAATTGAGGAGCAAGAAATGACTAATAATGAATTAGAAAATCTAGGATTAAGTTCTAGCGAGATCGAGCGAATTAAAGATTTTGAGAACTTTCTTGTAGAAATAGAATCTTCTGAAATAACCAATTCTCCAGATGGGTTTTTAGTCACACCAACCCCTCAGCAAGGTCAGGAAGGTAGTGGGACTGGTGGTGAGTTTCCAATCGAACAAAGTCCAGGCGATGTAGTCAATGAAATTAGCGGTACTTCTGGTGACGATGAGATCGTCGGTACCGATTTTGCCGATCAAATTTCTGCTCTTGAGGGCGACGACCGCGTTTCAGCTCGCCTGGGTAATGATACAATTGATGGCGGCTTAGGGAATGATGACCTTGCTGGACAGGGTGGAAATGACACAATTTACGGTCAAGGCGGAAGCGACATTATTTATGGTGACAGTCGCTTTAGTGACGATCCATTCGAGCGTTTTTTTGGAAATGACAATAGCTCTGGTGGCAGTGGCAGAGATTTTATCTTTGGTATTTTAGGTGATGATACTCTGTTAGGCGATTCTGGAAATGATGCCCTTAGTGGTGGCGAGGGCAATGACTCGATTCGCGGCGGCAAAGGTAAAGATAATATCACTGGCGGCGAGGGCAGAGATACTCTTAGAGGTGACGGTGGACATGATAAAGTCTATGGTGAAGACGAGGATGATCAAATTTTCGGTGGAGGAGGTGATGACCTTCTCTATGGCGATCGCCGCGACTCCTCAAGTGATGCTATTGGCAGTGATACCATCTCTGGTGACAAAGGCAACGATACCTTGATTGGTGGTGCTGAGAGCGACGTTCTCGATGGTGGTGCGGGTAGCGATAGCCTGATCGGGGTTGAAGATTTCCAAATTCAGTTTGATTTTGGTTCTGATACCATCGATACTTTGACTGGTGGTGCAGATAGCGACATTTTCGTACTTGGAGGCATCAACGAAAATGGGGAAGAAGTAGTCTTTTACAATGACGGCAACCCAGAGCAACAAGGCACTGATGATTACGCTCTGATTAAAGACTTTGTCTTTGGTGAGGAAGTTGCGGTCGTTGGCTCGCTTAATAATTATACTTTGGGTTCTTCTCCCCAAGGTGCGCCTGATGGCACTGGAGTCTATTATGAGCAACCAGGAGAAGCCGACGAACTGATTGCTATTCTTGAAGGCGTATCATTTTTCCGACCGAGTTCTAATAGTACAGCTGAATCTGAAGACTTCTCCGTTAATGCCACAGACCTCTCTGTAGAAACTACAGATATCTCTGGTAATACTTTCAATCCTGTAGATATATTTACTTCAGTATAAGCTGGCTCGAAAACCCAAACCGAGATGAGGCGGCAGACAGCTTACAGCACTGACAATTGTTTGCATCACCCATTGATGCAGAAGATATTTACTCTCTCAAGATAATTTCAAAGGCTAAATATGCCACCGCTTATCAGACTCTTCTAACCAGAGAACAACAAAATTAGAAGCAGTGGCAAGGGTCAGGTTCCCCGCCTTGAAAACAAAGGCGCTTTGTCACAACCCATGTCGGGGCTTGCCTGACCGTTGGTGAAGACAAGCAATATGTGAAATGAGATTGAAGATGGATCTCTTAGGGAGGTCGTAAGTTCGCCAGTAATTTAGCTGGTTGCCGATTGCTATGTGCATAAACAGCACATGAGGAAATATTTTTGACTCGACCGAGATACTTGCAAACATAACCAGGAGTAGACATATGGTAGTAGATTTAAGGACATCTTTTGGCGAGATTTCCGAAACACCGAGCATCTTTCCTAGAGAGGAAGGCGAAGTAGAGGTAATTGTTACCAATCAGGGCGATAGTACTTTTACTGGTTCGGCGGATCTCGCTGTTTATGCTTCGACTAATTCGACCCTTGAAAAGGGAGATCTTAATATCGATGAAGAAGGTTTTCTAGATAATCTCAAGGGTCAAGATGAAGTTCTGACGGGTCAAAGTAGCAACGATACCATCGGTACGATAACCATTGACGCTCTCAACCTAGCTCCTGGGGAATCGGAAACAGTAAATCTAGATTTTTCCTCTTCAGATCTACGTACTCCTAGTGTTATAGCACCTGGAGCCTACTATTTAATATCTGAGATCGACCCGAATAACAGCATTCGAGAGAGCAACAATGGGAACAACAGAGCCAGCCAGTTTATTTCCACCGATGGCAGCAACGTCGTGCAGGATTGGAACTCGGTATTTTTAAATGCAGTGCAGGCTTCTGGAGCCGACTCCTACGGATTTAGTAGTCCCAGTGCTGGTAGTGGAGATGGAACAATACCCCCAGTAGTGCCACGCAATGCTGCTCTCTTACATACGGCAATTTTTGATACCGTTGTTGCTTTTGAGGGAGGATTTGAACCTTTCGCGGTAGACGAAATAGCACCGAGCGGAGCATCGGTAGAAGCAGCAGTAGTCGGAGCGGCATTCACGATTCTTTCTTCCGAAGAAGTATATTCGGAGCAAACGCCTGACTTTATCGAACAGAGAGAGCGTTCGCTTGCCGAAATCGACGCTGACGATAGCGCAAAGTCAACAGGCTTTGAATTTGGAATTGAAGTCGCTGAAGAACTTCTAGAGTTGCGAGATTCCGACTTTGCCGTACCCCCAAGCGAAGTGTTTGAACCGACTAATCAGCCAGGTGCTTGGAGACCAATTATCGACGGCGAACCTCAGAATCCCGAAGGTCCTCAGTTTGAGAGCGTTCCTCCCTTTTTTATTCCCAGTACCCAGCAGTTTCGTACCGATGGACCTCCACAATTTGGTAGCCCTAGATTTGCCAGCGAGACCGAGGAAACTCGTTTGCTAGGCGGACTTGAAGACACTGAAATTACTAAAATTACCCGCACTGATGAAGAAACAGAAATCGCTCAATTTTGGTCTTTTGACCGTACAGATACCTTTAGACCTCCTGGACACTGGAATCTGATTGCTCAACAAGCAATTCTTCAAAGTCAAGAAAGTGGTGAAGAGTTATCGCTGGTAGATACTGCACGTTTGTTTGCACAGCTAAATATTGCTCTGACTGATGCTGGTGTAGTTTCGTGGGATTCCAAGTTTGACTTCGTACAACTACGTCCAGAACAAACTATCAATGCCGACCCAAGAAATGAAGTCCCATCTCAGCCAGGAGGTGTAGACTTTGATGGCAATCCAACTTCAGTTGAAGATCCTAACTGGGATCCGCTAATTGGTACTCCACCATTTCCCGACTACACTTCAGGACATGCTGCATTCGGTGGAGCGGCATCTGAAGTTCTCGAATCTTACTTTGGGTCAGACTTTGACATTGAGATTACCACCCAAGACATACCAGGTCTGTCTCGCTCTTTTGGCAGCTTTTCGCAGGCAGCAGCAGAAAATGGCGATAGCCGTGTTTTCGGTGGAATTCACATCATCTCATCTTCTTTAGAGGGCTTAGAATCGGGAGAAAATATCGGTCAATTTGTGGTTGATAACGCTCTATCTCCAACAGATATAGTCTGATAGTCAATTAACACGCGCGTCATCAGCGACGTGGCTTGTAACTAACCGCAGTTAGTTATTACGATTGGCTGATTGACAAGGACGTGGGGCGTGAATTTAATTTACGCCTTTAAATCGTCCGTAACAGCCTGTTCCTCCGTCTCGTATTGAGATAATAGGATTTATTACTATAGTGATTTCAAATAAAAATGAAACACTTGTCGCTGCTCAAAGACATGTCATAGCAGGAATGCTTTGTCTCAAACTTAATTGAAATGACTATAATTGAATATTTACCGAAATAATTGGGTCTAAAGCCCCCTGCTTTTAGCAGGGCTTGATCTTTCTTGCTTTGTTTATGCTGATAAGATAGCATAAGAAAATGTTGGTTCTAGAAGCGAAGATATACGCAAAGCAAGCGAGCTATGATGCAATAGACGAAGCCATTAGAACTGGTCAGTTTATACGCAATAAAGCACTACGCTATTGGATGGATAACAAAGGAGTAGGAAAATATCAGCTAAGTGCATACTGTAAAGTATTAGCTGCCGAATTCCCTTTTGCTAACAATCTGAATTCAATGGCAAGACAATCTAGTGCCGATAGAGCTTGGGCTGCCATATCTCGCTTTTATCAAAACTGTAAAAATAAGATTCAGGGAAAGAAGGGATTTCCAAAATTCAAAAAACACTCTCGTTCAGTTGAATATAAAACTTCAGGCTGGAAGCTATCACTAAATCGAAAGAAGATAACCTTCACAGATAAAAATAGGATTGGACAGGTAAAGCTAAAAGGGACTCGCGATTTGAATTGGTACGATATCAAGCAAATCAAAAGAGTCCGAATAGTTAGGCGTGCTGACGGCTATTATTGTCAGTTTTTGGTAGATGTGGACAACAGAGAAAGGCTAGAGCCATCTTATTCTGAGATTGGCTTAGACGTTGGCTTGAATCACTTTTACACAGATGACAAGGGTAATCAAGTAGAAAACCCTCGCTTCTACAGAAAGGGCGAAAAAGCTCTGGGAAGGTTAAATAGAAGCAAATCTAGGAAGTATAGAAAGGGGGCTAAACCGCAGTCAAAAAACTATCACCAAGCTAGAAAGAGATATGCCTTGAAGCATCTTAAGATAAGTAGGCAACGTAAAGATCATGCTGTAAAGTTGGCACGATGCGTAGTCACATCTAACGATGTAGTCGCCTACGAAGATTTGAGAATAGCCTCGATGGTTAAAAACCACAATCTAGCGAAGTCCATAACTGATGCTGGCTGGTATCAGTTTAGAGAATGGGTAGAATATTTCGGGTACAAATTTGGCAAAATAACTGTTGCCGTACCACCACAATACACTTCCATTAATTGTTCTAGTTGTGGAGCAAAAGTAAAAAAAGCTCTAAGTACTCGAACCCATAAATGTAAATGTGGTTGTGTTTTGAATCGTGATGAGAATGCTGCTCGTAATATCCTCTCATTAGGATTAAACACCGCAGGGCGTGCGGTGTCAGCCTGGGGAGACAAAGCCTCTATTTGAGCTGGCGAAAGCCTGCTGGGGTAAGTTTTGTCTGTGAACCAGGAATCCTCGCGCATAAATGCGCAAGGAGCGTCAAAACAGTTTGTCAGGAGTAATAGGCAAATCTCTAACTCGTTTAGCAGTAGCGTGATAGACTGCATTAGCTATGGCTGCTGGTATGCCAGCGGTGCTAATTTCACCTATACCTCTGGCTCCCAAAGGATTAAGGTGATAGTCGGGTTGTTCGATAAAGATCGCTTCAATTTCGGGGATATCTGCCTGTATTGGTACGTGATAATCGGCTAAATTATGAATAATTAAGCGACCAGAATGGGGGTCGAGGAGGGTTTCTTCCATCAATGCCATACCGATACCAAAAATCATCCCGCCATAAACTTGACTGCGAGCAGTTTTTTGATTGAGTATTCGTCCCACATCAAAAGCACCGACAACACGGCTAACCTTAACCTGGTTGCGACGGGGATTGATTCTAACTTCGACAAAATGTGCGCCAAAAGAGTGAAAAGCAAACTGTTCTGAATCTGCCCCTTCATCTTCTACTACTCCAGGCTTAGTACGGGCGGCAATAGATCTATAACGCGCCCCTTTATCTTGCGGCGACACTTCTGCTTCAACAAATGGTAAATTATGACGCTGCAAAACTGACTGATAGGTTTCACCAATGCTAGGAGACTCCGCTACAAAGATACGCCCTTGTTCACTAGTAATTTGTTCTACAGCATAATTGTGTAGTGGTGATTGAGAATCAGCGATCGCCATTTTTATTAATTTAAGACTAGCCGCCTCACAAGCTGAACGTACCGCAGGGCTGACGCTAGCAGCGGTAGAAGACCCCCCCGATACCATGGCTTTAGGCAACTTACTATCCCCCAGCTCAAATTTAACTCGCTCTAGGGGTAAACCTAAAGTATCAGCAGCGATTTGAGTCATGATGGTATAGGTTCCTGTACCGAGGTCGTGGGTGGCACTACCAACTACTACTTGACCATTAGCCAGAATTTGTGCCTTAGCAGAGGCAGGAAAGCGATAGGCGGGATAGGTTGCTGTCGCCATACCCCAACCGATTAGATCATCTCCATCTTTCATCGAACCAGGACGAGGATCGCGGTTTTGCCAACCAAAGGCATCGGCAGCACGACGATAACACTCAATTAGATGTTTACTCGACCAGGGTTTATCGGACTGAGGATGTTTGTCGGCATAGTTGATCATACGAAATTCTAAAGGATCGATACCTGCTTTATAAGCCAGTTCATCCATTGCCGATTCTAAAGCATAGGTACCCGATGTTTCTCCTGGTCCTCGCATGGGGGTAGGTGTGCCGATATTAACTCGCGCGATGTTGTGTTTAACCTCTAAATTAGGACAGGCATAAAGATAAACCGTAGTTTTGCCACAGGGTTCGGCATGGTCGCCCACAAATGAGGTTTCGGTGTCGGTAAGATGGCGAATTGCGGTTAGTTTACCTGTATCATCTGCCCCCAGCGTTAGCTTTTGAATCGTGCGGGGGCGATGTCCGCAAGCCGAAAACATCTGCTGTCTGGTTAACATTAACCTCACAGGACGATTGACTTTACGAGCAGCGATCGCCGCTAACAGGGGATGCGTCCAGAATAATCCTTTGCAACCAAAACCACCACCGACAAAATGGGAAATTACCCGTACCTTGTCTTCAGGTAAGCCCAAACCAAGTGCCAGCATTCCCCGCGTACCCATAACCCACTGAGTTGAATCATACACAGTTAATTCATCATCGTTCCATTCGGCGATCGTGGCGGAAGTCTCCATTGGGTTATGATGTTCCAAGGGAGTGGTATAGGTTTCTTCGATAGTTACAGACGCTTGTTGCAGTCCTTGTTCTATATCTCCTCGACTGGGCTGTAATCCTTGACCCGCCTCGTATTTTTCTGACTGTTCTAAAGCTTGTTCTAAATCGAATATCGGTTCTTCAATTTCGTAAGTTATTTCAGTTACAGCAGCAGCAAGTCTAGCTTGTTC
>JBCCDL010000238.1:0-8002 GCA_039030815.1 Cyanobacteria bacterium P01_A01_bin.83
AGGCAGATATTGATTTAGATCAACTTGGTCTTGGATGTTAGTTTGAGTTGCATCTTGGTCGATGACATTATAATCACCAATTGCAGCAGCAGAATTAGCGTTGTTTTGAACTGAAGTTTGAGCATCAGGTGCATCAGGGATACCGTATGCCCCTAAGTCTAGTTGGTCTTGAATACTGGTTTGAGCAGCGTCTTGCTGAATAAAGTTAGCATCCCCTACAGCAGAGGCGGAGTTGACGTTGTTTTGAACACTGGTTTGAGCGTCTTGAGCGAAAGCAGTCAAAGGAGCAAAGGCAATAACAGTAGTTAGAAGAGCTAAAGTGGATTTTTTCATGGTTTTGTATCTAGTTAAAATCAAAATTAGTGTGTTTTGCTTACATTTACTAGATACGGTTGCTTTATTTTTTTATGCAGATTTATATTCTGATTGGTAGATTACGATTGCATAGAGCAATATCCCTCTTCTGTTACTTTCCGAGATAGATCCTTTCAGTAAGTAGATTACAGCCATTTTTTAAATTTTAGTTTTTATTATTAGAAAAAAATCAAGCAATTCTTTTATCGATAAAAACTACAGAATTTAGAAATGACAAAAGTTTTCGGAGTCTGGCAGAAGAGGGATATTTATGAAAAGACAGAGCTAAGTATTTCTGGTAGTTACGAGTAAATTGCTCGATATTAACCAATAGCTTGATAAAACAGCTCATCTTGAGCAATATTCTGGAAATAGGGGTCAGCTTTAGCTCTTTGTCGATATTCACCATTGAGTTTGATTGCCTGCTGTAAGCTATCGACTGCTGATGAGACTTGATTTAACAGTGCATAGCAAATAGCTTTGTTGTAGTAAGCTAGGGCATAATCATCACGAATTCCTAAAGCTAGATTAAAACTCGCTATTGCTTCTTGATAGCGCTGGAGTCTGATCATGCTTTGACCACGATAGTTCCATGCTTTAGATAACTCAGGATTTAACTCTACTGCCCGATCAAAAGAGCTGAGAGCATCTTCATCCCGTTGCAGCATATCTAAAGCCATTCCTCGATTCATCCAAGCCACAGCATTATCTGGTTGAATTTGCACAGCACGCTCAAAAGATTCAAAAGCGGGTTCATGCTTAAGCATCATTCCTAATGCCACCCCCCGATCTACCCAGGCTTGATAATAATCTGGTTGAATTTCAACTGCTCGATTATAGCTATCAATCGCTTCTTGATAGCGCTGTAAGCGACCAAGAGTAATACCGCGATTGCACCAAGCCTCGGCAAAGCTAGGTTCAATTCTGACTGCCTTGTTAAAAGCAGAGATCGCACCTTCATATCTTTCTAGTCCTTTTAAAGCCAAACCTCTTTGGTTCCAGGCATGATAGTTATCTGCCCCGAGTTCTAAAGCCCGATCAAATAAGGCGATCGCCTCTTGATAATCTCCTGTTGCTGATAGCTGTTTACCTTGTTCGATAAAATTATCGGGCTTAAGGAATAACTGGGGATGATTCTGTTGCAGGCTGGCAATAGGTTCTCTAAGATCTTGCAAACTCTGTTGGATTTCATTTAAGGCAGTAGATGCTAAATCTTGTGGATTAATCTGGGCTAAATCAGCTAGGATCTGCTCTTTCTGAATTTGGGCTTCTGTATATAGTTGCTTAAGCCTAGTTTCATTTTCAGTTTGTGACCGTTGTTGATCTTGTTCGATTGATTCGGTACGCTGTTTTATTTCAGATTGAGTGGTGGTAATTTGCTCGACAACTTCGGTTTGTAATTGTGTCAGCTTTGCTACTGTTTGCTCAATCTGCTGTTGAGCTTGAGAGCCTGAATTTGATAGTTGTGTTGTTAGTTCTGCTTGTAAGCTTTCTAGATCTTTGACTACTGACTCTTGCCTTTGCTGTAGCTGTTCATTGGTGCTGGTTTGCATTTGGGCTAGATACTGGGCGAATCTGGATTCTAATTGATTGATGTTGGAAACGATAGTGTTTATTTCTTGTTTTGATCCATTCTGTAGCTGTGATAGCTCCTGCTTAAAAGCGATCTGTGCTTGTTGCATCTTTTCCAAGATACTCTCTTGCTGTTGACTAACTTCTGTCTGCAAATTAGAAAGTTGAGGAGAGAATTCGTTGGCTTTACCTGTCAAATCCTTTAATAATTCTTCTTGTTCTCGTTCAGTTTTGCTTTGAAGCTGTTTGATTTGGTCTGCAAACTCACTCGTTATAGTTGCTAAATTTTCCAAAGCTGCCTGCTGTTTCTGCGCCACCTCTGACTTAAGTTGTTCCAATTCAGGCACAAATTCAGAACTTAACTTAGTCAAATTTTGGTGCATTTGCTCTTGTTGCGTTGTAATTTGTGACTTCACTTCACTTAAATATTGCTCAAATTCAGCTTCTGACTTACTAAATGCCTGTTGATATCTAACAACCTCACCATTGATAGTTTCTGATTCCTGTTGTTGCGATCGCTTAAATTCTGTTATCAGGTGGTCTACTAGATCTCGCTGCTGGTCTAATTCCTGTTGAAAATTTACTACTTCTGATTCCAATTGCTGGTTCATTTGCTGAGAACTAGTTTGGATCTGCTGTAAATCTTTAGTAATCCTATTCAGTTCAGATTTAGCCGTTTTTAATTCTTGTAGATTAGTACTAACCAGATGAGCAACTTCTCGTATTACAGCACGACGCAATAACCATAATGATGCGACCGCACCTACGGTTAACAATGCCAAAGTAACCAAAATTATCAGATTAAACTGAATTAAGGTACGGTTAAAAAACTGATCTGCTTCAGCTTCAATCTGTGACTGAATTTGCTCATCCGTTGACGGTGATGACTGGGCAAAAACTTGAGAGGCTTGGTTTGAACCAGCATTTGCCCAGGCGATCGGTAATAATAAAGCGCTTACAATTAAAGTACTCTGGGATAACCAGAACGAAAACTTGGGATATTTATGGCTCATTTACTCTACCTCTGTCAACTGATGACACTATTCCAGTACTTGTTGCCGATCTAGATCGATCTACTACCTAGCTTATATATTAGACTTCTAACAACAATTAGTTATACGCCAGCATGTGCTTAAATCGACAATAGCGAGTGTCTTGAAAGTTTTAGTTTTGCTATTAGCCGATAAACTAATACCGCTTCGCTTAAGTAGAGAGTAGGAAGTAAGAAGCTATATACAGCCAGGATTGTAACGGAAATAAATGGTTACTCGATTTACGCCCACATCTACATTAAGTGGGTAGGTGAAATTAAATATAAAATAGCTGTGGCAGGGGTTAGGGTGTAGGGGTTAGGGGTCAGGTCAAAGATTGACTACTTGGGTTTTATAAATTATTCTGCCTACCTACTTAATAGCTTTATCACTATTGGAAAAGTACTTACTTAGTTTTCAGGGACACAAGTGTAGCCAACAATTTTAACAATCAAGAGTATGCTCTAATTCCCAGTTGGAAATCTGGCTGCTATATTGCTCCCATTGTTGATATTTAAGTTTTAAATATGAATTAACTAAGGGTTCTCCCAAGGCTTCTCGAAAAACATGATTCTTTTCTAAATGACGTAAAGCATCTAACAAATTAGCAGGAAGTTGTTTAGTTTGGGCTGCTGGCAATGGATCGGTATAACTGTTATTGTTACAGCGATCGCCTGGATCGATTTTATGTTTGATACCGTCTAATCCTGCGGCAATTATAGCAGCAGGAAGCAGATAGGGATTAGCCGCGCCATCGGCTAATCTGAGTTCAAAGCGATCATAGTCAGGAATCCGAATCATATGAGTGCGATTATTGCCGCTATAGCTGATAGTATTGGGAGACCAAGTTGCCCCAGAAAGAGTTACGGCAGAATTAATTCGTTTGTAAGAGTTGACGGTGGGATTGCTAAAGGCACATAGTGCCGCCGCCGATTCTAGAATTCCGCCAATGAATTGATATGCCAGAGGAGAAAGTTCTAGATCTTCATCCGCTTCTTTGAATAAATTAGTCTTACTGGTATCATCCCACAGAGAAAGATGGGTATGACAACCGTTGCCCGTTAGATTCCCAAACGGCTTGGGCATAAAAGTTGCCCGCATGCCATGATTTTCGGCAATACTTTTGACCATATATTTGAAAAATGCCTGGCGATCTGCCGTGACTAGGGCATCACTGTAAGCCCAATTCATCTCAAACTGCCCATTGGCATCCTCATGATCGTTTTGATATGGTTTCCAGCCCAAAGACAACATGCCATCACAGATTTCGCTGACTACATCGTAACGTCGCATTAATGCCTGCTGATCGTAACAAGGTTTGGTAGCGCGATCGCGATTATCGGATATTTCGTGGGCATCTTGATCTAAGAGGAAGTATTCGCACTCCACTCCCGTCTTAACTAGATATCCTCGTGATTCTGCTGTTTTTAGGATCTTTTTTAACACTATCCTGGGAGTCTGTTGAACTGGTTCCCCATCAACTCCATAAAGATCCGCTGGCATCCAAGCAACTTCTTGACGCCAGGGTAACTGAAACAAGCTATTGCGATCGGGTATTGCCAAAATATCAGGATCGGCAGGAGTCAGATTTAACCAGGCAGCGAATCCCGCGAATCCTGCACCATTTTCTGCCATCTCATCAATACTTTGAGCAGGAACTAGTTTTGCCCGCTGTACCCCAAACAAATCGGTAAAAGAAATCAAAAAATAGCGAATTCCACGATCGCGGGCTAGTTCAGATAAGAGCATATAATCGACAATACCTTGTAAGACCAACCACCACTATGAAGCGATCTCCTCGGGATATTTGTAACTATCAATACTATTTGTTGTGGGGATATTTAGAATTTAAGCTTCAAAGCTATTGGAAACTAAGCCTCGTCTATATAGAAAACTGTAGTTTTCAAATCGGAGATAAAGTAAGTTGAACAACGAGATATAATTCTTACTTGCTACTTGCTACTTGCTACTCGCTACTTACGAACAGTTAACTTTAAAACTCCTGGTTTCAAACTAGATGCGTTTTAAGCAGCGGTCATAGCAGTCTGAGACTCTGCACGGATTAATTCTATGGCTTTATTGATTATTAATTAGCAATTTAGAAGTGATTATATGGCGATCGCTGGTAACAGCTAATTTATTTCATCAGCTAATAGCTAAAATTCTCTAATGATAACCACAATAATCTAGATTTTGCTGATTAATGCTTCGTGCTAATCAAAATACCTTACTCACGACCCTGACTATGTTTTTATCTTTAACAAGTAAAACTGTTATGTTCAAAATAATCAATAATTTAGGCAATACCAACATATTATCCTGCTTTGTACCTTCAAATTGTAAATTTAAGGATAATGCTTCTGAGATTTATGTTTCCGATGATCATTAAATGAGTACAAAATTTGCTTGGTTAAATAATAAGATAGTTTGCCAGAGTTTAACTAATAATTAATCAGATTAACAGTTAAATACTTAATTACTAGTTTTTGGCAGAAAGTCTTACTTAAAGTAAATTTTACTGGTACTTTTAGGCTAAATTTAATAAATGGGTTAAAAAATTATCTATAATAAAATTAACCAGCCATACTCGTAATCTGTGACTACTAGTATAAATAGCCAAAACTAGTAACTCCTGAAAAGCGCGTCTTAATTTGTCAGTAGGGATG
Organism: Cyanobacteria bacterium P01_A01_bin.83; assembly: GCA_039030815.1. GTDB lineage: Bacteria > Cyanobacteriota > Cyanobacteriia > Cyanobacteriales > Xenococcaceae > Waterburya. Next base: position 5,624 of record JBCCDL010000238.1, read on the forward strand.
AGAAACAGTGGAATTGATCTATCGGGGCATTAAATACCAAAATAAAAAGTCAGAATTTCATAACCTTGTTAAAAATAATCAACTCCCTCTTTTTTATTGTAAAAAGAAGATCAGGGCAAAAACTAGTAATAGATTTCCCCTGAAAAAATACTGTCAACAACTATTCTCTAGACGAAAGTCAGCAATCTTGTCTCCGTCCAAATTTTTATATCAATATCAAATCCAGCTATTAGAAAGCTGTTGGCGGATCGACATGATCTTGATGCTGAATTTTTGTTGGCAAGCAACGATTATGATTGAGATGGAGCGTAGTCTTAGAGGCAATCCCCCCCTCAAGCTCAAGTATCGTGGTGTAGAGTACTACAAGCCAAGTATGTGATAGGCATTAGCTCATTGCTTGGCAGTTACACAAACTGACATAAGTCATTTAATTGTTAAGACATCTCTACAAGTAAGAGTAGAGATGTCTTATTAAACGTCAAAATAATATCTAACTGCACCTGTTTTTTCGTCATTGTCAATATGAGCTAATCCTTGCTTAATCGACTGATTCAACAAGCTTTCTACCTGCTCGATTGGCATCTCAGTAGCGAGCATAGCTTGTCCAATTGATAACACGTTATCGTGATTAGCGGCAGCTTTCAGCAAAATGAGCATAGGATCTTCTTTTTTTGTCTCAGGTTCCTCTTTTACTAAAGTAATCTGGGGGCTATTATTACGAGATTCTACCGTAGCTTTATACAGTAGATAAAGATTGCGTTCTTTAGTCATTCCTGGAATGAGAAATAGGTCAACAAATTGACCAACACCAAAAAAACCGAGAGTGAAAAAGTAGATCAAACCGCTAGTGATTTTACCCGAGTAAAAACGGTGAATCCCACAAAATCCCATTAACCCAAACGTCCAGAGTATATATGCTACTCCTGGATCTACCTCTTGTTTTTGCTGATTCATATCGTAAATTAGAAGACAATACCTATGTTACCTATGTTATTTTTATTATAAACATTTTGCATTTAGCATTACCAAAAAATTGTTCTAGATTAACTTTTTGTAAGCTTTTGGATCACAAATCTCAACTTGCTATATACAATAGACCTCTTGCACGAATAATTTTGTAAATGCCCAAACACAATTTAGGATGTGCGATTTAGAAAATTAATACTAATCGTTGAAACCTTAAAATTTCGTATTTATGCAAGAGGTCTAATGTTTTGTAGTCAAGTTCCTGGAGAAACTTTTCTAATTGAGAATCATGATTTTGATATAGCGTAGTATTTTAACTATTGTTTAATAATTGAGCGATAGCAGCAACGATAATTTCTGGTTCATCAGTCCAGACAAAGTGACTGCTGTTACTAGCGGGTATGTTGATCAAGTTTTTTGACAGTGAGCCTAAGTTGTGGTGCATTCTGTCTCTTAGTCGATCAATAGTTTTCAAAGGAAAAGGCAAGGTAAAAATCGAAGATTTAAAAAAGGTTTGTGATTTGATGCTAATGATAGGCAAGTCAGCAAAATTATCGGCTACCTTTACCTGACGGCTACTTTTGTTTAAGTTAATTAATTCTTGTGCCATGGTTATCCAGTGACGATGACGATAAAAAGATCTTTTCACCGCTTGTCGTTGTTCGGGGCTAAATTTCCTAATTTCGGGCTTGATCATTTCCAGTACACCCAAAATTCCCAGAAATCTCACGATACCGAGTACCGAACCAAAGACAGACATTATAAAACCAGAAATGAACAAGTACTTAACTGCGACAACTGCTGGAGGTAGATTTAACATTCCCGATTCATGTAATCCATCAGTGAGTACAATTCCCTGAACCTTTTCAGGATGCTGATGAGCATAAAGACGCGCATTGTAGCTACCAAAAGAATCTCCAACCAAAATATAGGGTGGTTCAATTCCCGCCTTGGTCAACAGTAGATCGAGTTCTGGAACTATGTTGGCACTACAGCGGGCTTGAGGACTAGGTTCACTCCAACCATAACCAGGGCGGTCATAAATACACACTCTGGTTTTAGAAGCAATTGCATCTAGTAAAAAATAACCTTCAATACCTCCCAAACTATGATCAAGTACGACGGTGGTGTCTCCTTTACCCTTGACCCACAGGTGTACCTTGTAGCCACCTAGATCAATCAATTTTCCTGGCGGTGGTAATGTTTGACCTTCTCGTAAACTAAGAATCAAATGAGCGATCGCAATTGGAATCAACGCTAAATATTGCCAAGACATAAACCAGAACTAAAAAACCATAACCAAGAATAACACCTCAAAATCTTGATTTAGATTAGATGCGGTTTAATCAAATTAATCCAAGGAGATAATCGATCTATTGGTGTCTTGGGGCAGAAAAGAACGATCTTTGGGCA
>JBCCDL010000239.1:0-7945 GCA_039030815.1 Cyanobacteria bacterium P01_A01_bin.83
CATTGCTCATTGATAATTGACACCTAATGGTTAAAATTCTGCATCTATCCGATATCCATTTAGGCAGTGGGTTTTCTCATGGCAAAATCAATCCCGAAACGGGAATCAACACTAGATTAGAAGATTTTGTTAATACTTTACGTATCTGTATTGATCGAGCGATCGCTGAACCAGTGGATCTGGTATTATTTGGGGGGGATGCTTTTCCCGATGCTACCCCAGCACCCTATGTCCATGAGGCATTTGCCAGTCAGTTTCGTCGTCTAGCTGATGCTAAGATTCCCGCTATCTTGTTGGTCGGTAATCACGATCAGCATTCTCAAGGAAACGGTGGTGCTAGCCTATCCATCTATCGAACTTTAGTGGTGCCAGGATTTATTGTTGGAGATACTATTGCCACCCATCGTATTGATACCCTAAGTGGTGCAATTCAAATTATTACCCTTCCCTGGTTAAATCGCTCTACCCTATTAACTCGTCCTGAAACCGAAGGACTGGCTTTACCCGAGGTTAACGAGATGTTGATTCAAAAACTACAGCCTGTCTTAGAAGCTGAGATCCGTCGCCTCGATCCTCAGATTCCCACAGTTTTATTGGGTCATCTAATGGCAGACCGCGCTAGTTTGGGTGCCGAAAAGTTTTTAGCGGTGGGTAAAGGCTTTACTATTCCGATGTCAATGTTAATTCGCCCAGAGTTTGACTATGTCGCTTTGGGTCACGTCCATAAGCATCAAAACCTCAATCTTAGTAACGATCCCCCTGTGATTTATCCAGGAAGTATCGAAAGAGTAGATTTTGGCGAAGAAAAAGAAGCTAAAGGATATATCTTGGTTGAGGTGCAGCCAGGTAAAGCTGACTGGGAATTTTGTACCTTACCCGCCCGTCCGTTTATTACTATTACAATCGACGTTTCCACTGAAGATGACCCTCTAGCAACAGTCTTAAAAGCGATCGCCAGTCAAGACATTGAAGAAAAAGTAGTGCGCTTGATCTATAAACTGCGCTCAGAACAATTAGATTTAATCAATACTGCTGCCATTGATCGGGCTTTAAAAACTGCCCACAGCCATAGCATTCGACCTGAATTGGTTAGTCAGTTGGCTCGACCTCGACTCCCAGAATTGGGTATGGGTAATACCTTAAATCCGATAGAAGCATTAACTACTTATTTGAACAACCGCGATGACCTAAAAGATATTCAAAAAGATTTAATTGAAGCGGCTGAAGGCTTATTAAATCAAAGATGAGAAGTATAGCAATACCAGTCTAGGTTATGTATAGCCGTACAAAATTAAGTTAGGACAAAGTCTATTTGATTGCTCGTAGGTAATAGGGGCGAAACTAAGATACTGTTGGCGAAAGTAATCAATAAGAGTTTCAAGCGTAATCGCAAGTGAGATAATTAGTATAAATATTCTAAACAATATAGAAAAAATGCTATAGCTCACTCTAAACGAGATAAATTTGGTTCTGTAACGGCGGGAAAGCTTTTAAAATTTCGTCGTACCCAATCTATTCCCACTTCGTTGTTCAATTTAATTCTTTGCAGTGTATCGGCATAAATTTTGCTTAAAATCCTGGCATCTTGCTCTATTACAACATCAATTAACTTCAATAGATTACCTTTAATTAGATGTGCAATTGGAGAATATGCTTTCATATACATCAATACAAATATGCGAGACTGACACTCAGTTTCTGGAAGATAGAAATGACATTCTTTAAGACTTAATAGTTTATTTTCTCCGTGAAGCAATCCCATGAATGGAAAAAAGTTTTCTAAATGTGCCTCTAGCACTTTTGGCATCGCAAGTTGAGCGGGATTTTTCCAAATATCGCGCAGTGTTGGTTGTTTTCTGGGTTGTGACAGATATGCATGAGAATGTAACCCTTCATCGATAAACTGCTTTACCTGTACTTGTTCGATTTCAAATAATTCTCGATGAGTACCATTTTGGTGATTATAGTCGTGCATATTGAGTAGTAAGCTCAAAATATCGGTGGAAATGGATCGCTCACCTGTAACTCCGATAAACTCGTAGTCTCTGGCAATTTCATTCATAATGGACGGAATGGAAATCTTGGGTTCATACCCTCATTGAAAATTTTAGAAAGAGGCATTGAACAAGGAGATTTTCGTCCACTCAACCCGTTTTTAGCACTGACTCATATTTTAAGTGTTTGTTTGTTTTACTTCACGGTGCATGAAAACTGGAAACATCTGACGCCAGATATCAATCGCCTTAATCCAGAAATGATTGAAGAACACATAAAAGAGGCGACAGCCTTTATTTTGGCAGGCGTGAAACGAACCCATTCATAAGCTCAAAGGCTGAACTTAAGTCTTTACACTAACAAAGTCTCTTCAAATTACTACTGTTCTTCTTGGTGTAACTTTAATTGGCAGACTTGCTGTTAGCAAAAATTATAAAGGTATGGGATGGGGAAAACTATTGCTGTTAGATGCTTTATATAAAAGTGTGGAAACCAGCAAAACAGTTGCCTCATTTGCCGTCATAGTCGATGCCATTGACGAACGAGCAATAAAATTTTACCAAAGATTTGATTTTCAATCATTTCCCCAACAGAAATTTAAGCTATTTCGCACTATGAAAAATATCGCCCAAGCTTTTAATTAAAACTAAATAATTTGCGATCGCATCTTTAGCCGTAAATATCCTCAATAATTGTTTTTACTTTTTGTTATTTATTGACCTCTAAAATAAAAATCCAAACTCGATAAATTTAAAGGAAAGCCTTTGACTAGTGCGATCACTTGCTGAAGTCCAGATTCGAGATCTTCTTCTGCTAGAGTAGACAATCTATGTATGAATGCAGCCCATAATGAACCATCATGTTCGTAACAAAACCTGGCATCGAGAGCTTCGTGACAATTAGCTTGCAGTAGTCTTTCGGGAGATATAGTAGGAAAAGATTGTGGGTTTTGACAAATAAGAGACATAATCCTCATTCTATCTATACCTTGGCGATCATCGGTCATGATATATGCGGAAATACTATTGAACTCAAAAGTCCAAACTCCCCTTCGTTGTTGAACTAGTTCAGAAACTGAGTCGTGGCTGGCTAAATAGCGATTTATTGTTTCATTATTCATTTTGATGCTGGAGTTTAAACTCAATTACCAGCCAAGATAACCTTTCGATAGTGAATTTAGTAACGTAAGAAAGTGGTTAATATAATCGATATCTCTGAACATGCTTAGATATCTATTCGTCTATTATTGTCTTATTTGAGATTTAAAACTATTCCTGCTTCTGTTTAAAACATTACGCATTCGCCAACGCCATTTTTCCTATTCTGACTATCGGCGATGAGTTTTGCTGAATTGAAATGTGATTCTATGTAAAATGCGATCGCTGATAGCAAAGTCTAATGATGTAAGCTACTAAAACATCTCAGAATTTGAGATAATAAATAAGCAATCTAATTAAAGGTTTGAGGATGGTTTCTAATTTGGAGTAATAAAGAGTATTACTGTGATAAATGTTAGAGGCAAAAATAAGAGCTAAAATTTAAAAATGGTATTAGGTAAACTTTTTCCAGCAAAGCAAGATAAGTGGCAGTCAGTCGTCAAACAGTTTGCCGCGATAGTCGGAAAAACTGGGGTGGTTCAACGTAAAGAAGAACTACTCACCTACGAATGTGATGGATTAGCTAGCTATCGTCAACGCCCTGCCTTGGTGGTTCTACCTCGCACCACCCAAGAGGTGGCAGCAGTGGTTAAAGTTTGTCATGACCAAGATCTGCCGTGGGTTGCCAGAGGTGCAGGAACAGGTTTATCTGGGGGTGCATTGCCTCATGAAAATGGCGTATTGATTGTCACTGCCCGTATGAATCGCATTTTGGAGCAAGATCTAGATAATCATTGCATTACGGTGCAGCCAGGGGTAATTAACAATTGGGTGACTCAGGCGGTTAGTGGTGCAGGATTTTACTATGCCCCAGATCCTTCAAGTCAGATTATTTGTTCTATTGGGGGCAATGTGGCGGAAAACTCGGGAGGAGTCCACTGCCTTAAATATGGTGTAACTACTAATCATGTTCTGGGACTAAAAATTGTTACCACCGATGGTTCAATTATTGATGTGGGGGGAACTGTTCCCGAAATGCCTGGATACGATTTGACAGGTTTATTTGTCGGTTCGGAAGGAACTTTAGGTATTGCCACTGAAATTACCTTACGTATCCTTAAACGCCCTGAATCAGTGTGTGTGGTGTTGGCAAACTTCCCTACAGTAGAAGATTCGGGGGCAGCAGTAGCCGATATTATCAGTGCTGGAATTATTCCTGCTGGTATGGAAATTATGGATAACCTTAGCATTAATGCCGTAGAAGATATTGTTGCTACAGGTTGTTACGACCGTAATGCCCAAGCAGTATTGCTAGTGGAATTAGATGGTTTAAAAGTAGAGGTTAAGACCTATAAGCACCAAGTTGAGGCAATTTGCCGTCAAAATAATGCCACTGGCATCACTACTGCCAATGATATAGATACCCGCGCCAAACTCTGGAAAGGTAGAAAAGCAGCTTTTGCAGCAGCAGGACATATAAGTCCTGATTACTTTGTTCAAGATGGGGTCATACCACGTACTAAGTTGGCAGAAGTTTTATCAGAAATAAATGCTCTAAGCGATCGCTATGGGTATAAAATTGCTAATGTCTTCCATGCTGGGGATGGCAACCTTCATCCTTTAATTCTTTACGATAATGCTGTACCAGGAGCATTTGCTACAGTAGAAGAAATTGGCGGCGAAATACTTAAGCTTTGTGTAGATGCGGGAGGTAGCTTATCGGGAGAGCATGGTATCGGTGCGGATAAGAACTGTTATATGCCCTACATGTTTAATGACACCGATTTAGCAACTATGCAGTATGTTCGCACAGCGCTTAATTCTAAGGGTTTAGCTAATCCAGGCAAAGTTTTCCCTACCCCTCGCAGTTGTGGTGAGGCAGCTAATGCTAAAAAAGACTCTAAATTTAAAAATGCTCAATGGTTTTAAATAACTTATCAGCAAAAAGCTTTAAGCTACAGGCTATAGACTGTAAATCTGTTAGTTGACTTAGTAGCAAAGCTCTTGTGACCAATCCTGACTACCTCTTCCTGGTTGACAAATAAACTGTTGTCCTGACCATTCCATTTGCCATTGCGAACCATCATTTTTAAAATCAACTCTGTAACGAATACTATTTACTGAATCATCAGGTAAATTTGTCTGAGTAATTGTTACTATCGTCTGTTCTGAATTGCTAGTGTCTACCTCAATCTCCTCTTTGAGCAATCCTTCTACTTCTTCAGTACCGAAAGCAGCCTGAGCTAATTTTTCAGGACTATTACCTTTGGTTGAGACATCAGCAGGTAGTTGATTTAGATCAATCTCATCATAAGCATTTCTTGGGGACAAACTCTCAATATTATTGGTAACAGCATTCGAGGTTGAATTATTTTCTTGGCTAGAAATTGGCACTTGATTACAGCTAGCTAGAAGTGAATTGATACCAATACTGACACCCAAGGCAAGAATCATATTTATCATCAATTTTGACATCAACAATTAACCTCGAATTAGTCTAATTATTACAAACCTAAAGCCGCCCTTGTCTGAGAACCCACGATGCCGTCAACCAGCAATCCCATTGCTCTTTGAAAAGCAACTACTGCCGCCCTAGTATTATCTCCAAAATCGCCATCAATGTCTCCAGGATCAAACCCTTTTTCTTTTAGTTTTGTCTGTAGTTCAATAACATCCAAACCCTCAGAACCAAATTGTAAATCTCTGCTGGTTCCATCTGCGTCTTCAGTATCGACTCCTAATTTGTCAGCAACTTGTTTTCGTAGTTTGGGTAATTGAGCATACAGCCAATTACCAGGACATGCAGTGTTACTAAAATCTCGATGACCTCTAATATTGGCTGGATTGATATCACAAGATTTGCATAAAGCTACGCATAGTTCCACTAAACTATTCCATTGTTTTGCCTCCATTTTATGGGTCATAAATGTGCCTTCATTTTCAATTCCTGGAGATTGATTGCCACCACTCAATCTATTGCCTTGTTTAGCGGCATGAGCCGATTGAACACATTGACCTTGTTTGACCGCATCCAAAGTACCATGTCTTCCTTCTAAAAGAATACCTGCGGTAGTATTCAGAAAATTATGCCCCGAATCTGACCAACCATTTCCTCTTGGTCTTGAATTAGGCTCATTCATATGAAATGTTTGGATGTTTCGAGCATATTGTTTTGCTCCTGCTTCTGTTCCTTTTGAAGCATGATCGGGCGGATTGGCGCTGGCAGTATGGTGAATAACAATGTATCGAGGGTTCGTTCTCCGAAATCTAACATTATTTTTAGTCGGTCTTGCTCCCCAATCCTTAGTTGAAATAACTTTAGCTGTAAATGACATATTATTTTTTCTATTTTCTTTCAAAAATAGACAATTAGTTTATTTCTATATTGTTTCGTTATGTAGTATTACAACACGCTTACAACCGCTATAATTTGATTATTCTTTGTTTTCCTTTATGTTTCGTAATAGGGAAAGTAGTCTTTCTAATCAAGCATTAAGTTAACTGTTCTATTTAATAATAAAAGAACAAACAAGAGCTAAAGAAACTCGATGTTAAATAAAATTCCTGGCTGGTGTTATCTACTGGTTGCCATTACTATCTTTGCCACTTCTAGCTCTATTAGCAGTAAGCTAGCCGAGATTGGCATGATGAATCCCATTGATGGTAGAAATCCGATTTCGTTTTGCAACGTCCTGTTTGTCGGTAACGTTGTAGCATTGGTGGTGTTGGCTATTGTTTACGGTAAGGAATGGAATCCTAGCTCTCTGAGGCGACTATCATGGGGATCTTGGCTGATTTTAATTGCTGTGGCGATTTTAGCTGCTGCGATCGCTCCTCCTCTAATCTTTTTGGCCCTAGAGCGCACTAGTGCTAGTAATGTTATATTACTAAGTCGCATTGAACCCCCTCTTACCTTTGCTTTCTTATCAGTGATTTTAGATAAGAAAAGTCATTGGTTGATGTTTATGGGGGCGTTACTTTCCGTTGTAGGAATTCTGATCATCTTGATTTTACAAACTCCTGGGGAAAACTCGATCAAGATAATTGAGTTTACAATCGGCAGGGGAGAACTTCTAGCTATAGCTGGTGCGATCGCGACTGCCATTGCTAACATCACTCGTAAAGCATGCTTAGATCATATTCCTTTGGGGGTTTTTACGATTTTTCGTACCGCAGTAGGCACCTTATTTTTTTTGATAGTGGTAGCTAAGTTATATACTTTGGGACATTTCGCTGATGTTTTTGCTCCTGTAGTTTGGCAGTGGATAACTTTGTACGGAATTGTCATCGTTGCGGGAGGGCAAATTATCTGGTTTAAAGGATTAAAGGAGTGTGAATTTTGTAGTATGTCCTATGCAGGTTATTTAATTCCCATAATGAGCATTCTCGCCGCATATTTAATTTTGGGAGAAGTCCCTACAGTAGCGCAGTATGTTGGAGGAAGTATTATTTTAGTTGGTGCTGTGATTAATCAAATTGGAATTTGGCAACAAGGGCAAAGATCTCGTTCCCATCAGTTAACCATGAATGATCAGATCGGATTTAGAGGCATTTAAAGTTTAAGCAGATTAAACCCAATGATCTTTATCAGATTTGTTAGTCATACTAAATCTTATTTTCATGAATTACTTTTGCTCGACCCTGATATTTTTGGATTTACGGATAAAAAGGTACATTTTCCTAAAGGACTGAGCTAAATCAAAAATATTGTTATATGAATTACTTAAATGTCTGCTACAAATAAAAACCCTGTAAGGGCGCATCGCCCTAAAGGGTACTCTTCGAGAAGGCTGAGTCTAACGACTTGCTCCGCAACCGCCTACAGCAGTTACTCTCGACGGAAACCGTGCAGC